>JAEYRC010000337.1 GCA_023409675.1 Bacteroidota bacterium | reverse complement strand
CATGGGACTGGCGGTACATCCACAGTTACTTGAAGGCAAACCCTATGTGTATCTCGCCTATGTCTATCAATGGATCGGATGCGGATCGAACAACAGTGGCTGCATCTTTCGAACGCGACTGGTGCGTTATACGTACAATACGGTAAATGGTTCACTCGGCAATGCCACTACACTACTTGATGCGTTACCGGGAAGTAATGATCACAATTCAGGGAGACTAACCATCGGTCCCGACCTGAAATTATACTACACTATTGGTGATATGGGAGCGGGTCAGTTTAATAACCTTAACCGCCCAAACAACGCGCAGGTAAAACATATTTATGAGGGAAAGATTCTTCGCTTAAATACCGAGCCGGATGATGACTCCTTAAATGGCGCGGATCCTTACAACCGCTGGATTCCAAACGACAATCCCTTTACGCATCCCGTTTCGGGATTTCGGCTGGCAACCTACAGTACGGGTCACCGGAATCCTCAGGGAATTGTTTGGGGAAAACGAAATGGCACCGATATTCTTTACAGCGATGAACATGGCGATAAATCCGACGATGAAGTGAATATCATTGAGGCAGGCGCGAATTATGGCTGGCCCTTTGTTGCGGGAAAATGCGAAAACAATTATTCTATCCATGATGCTTATGCGAACCACAATTCACTTGCGGGAAGAAACATCGGGTATGAAGATACCTTTTGTGTGAGCAATAATGTGCGCGAACCCATGTTCGGATTGTTCACTGTTCCTGCAGCCCAGATACCTTCCGGAAGTTCCGGGATCTTTACCTGGCCTACTGTGGCTCCATCCGGACTCGATTATTACAACGCCCATGCAATTCCGGGCTGGAATAATTCCCTGCTGATCACCTCATTAAAATACGGTATGTTTCGCTTAAAGCTGAAGAATTCCGGCATGGCGGTTGACAGCTCCAGTACCCCTGAACAGGTTGATACTATACCTTACTTTCATGGTTACCGGGTCAGGGATATAACCATGAACCCGGGTGGCGATACGCTGTATCTGGCCATCGACAGTTCGGGAAATACATCAGGACCAACAGGAGGATTTGGCACCAACGTCAGTGCGCCAACGGCGGAGCGGGGGAATATTTTGCGCGTGGTGTATATGTCAACGCTTGCACTTTCCGATCATCGGCCTACAAACCCCGACCGCGATAAATCAGCCCTTAAAATTTACCCCAATCCGGCAAGAGGTTCTATACATGTTGAACTGGAAAGAGGTACGGTAAAACCCGTTCGCGTGCAACTGTTTGATATGGCCGGAAGGGTGATGATGGACCAGACAACCAATAAGGATAATTTTACGATCAATACTTCTGCATTAAAGCCGGGCGTATATGCATTGAGGATATATAATGGCTATCGCGGATTGATCAGGACAGAAAAGGTGATTATTCGTTAATGAGTCAAATCTGTCCAATGTGGAGAATGAATTTCTGTCGGCCAACGGCCAAAGATTTTTGATGGTTTATCCCGACTTAAACTGCTGAAAGGTGAACTATAGTATGATCTAAAGATCAGAGAAGTTCCAAAGCCCAGCCTTTGGCTGATAGCCAGGTGAGTTTATTTTTTCTCATCAGTTGAATTCTATGATGATATACAGCACATTAACTTAGAGCTATTTCCTGCCAGGGCGTACAAGCTGTTTTATTTCACTTATGTTCATAATAGGCTGAATAGTAGTATAATTTTTAAAGTCACTTATAATAGCATCCCGGTTTTTTTCTATGGCTTTATTATACTCAGCAATATCATTTACATAAAAATATCCGATTGCCACAAAGGGTGTCGCGTCCGTAGGAGTTCTCCCGGATATACTCCTGTCAATTTCATAGAACTGCAAATTTTCACCTAAAAATCCTGCAACCATAGGCATATGCTTATTTTCATAATATTCCATGTCAAAGCTTTTGTCGTTTCCACTCGGATATAAGATCGCTACTTTGAACATCCCAACTTTAGGTGTTGATGAAGCAGTGTCTTGAGTGCTATGGCAACTTGCCAAACCTATTATGAAGCATACGAAGGTGAAGAGTTGTTTTTTAAGCATACCATAGAATTTTAAGATAGTCACATAGCGATTAATGATTTAATAGAAATAATCTTAAATAAGTGAAGTTGGATACAAGAAATTTAACCCTTTTTGAGGAAAGAGGAATAGCTTCCAGTGGTTAAGGTATAGGCGTAAGTAGGGGATATAGAATTTCTAATTCGCCCGATAGTGGTGTATGCAAATAAACCGCGCTCAAAACAGGCAGTTTGCTGCTATTTTGAGCGCGGTTCTGATGGAATATTTTTAAAGCATTAAATCTTCCCCACCATATTTTCCGGAACGACCCATTCATCAAACTGAGCTTCGGTAAGATAGCCCAGTTGTACAGCCATCTCTTTCAGGGTGGTGCCTTCCTTATGGGCTTTTTGTGCGATCTCTGCCGCTTTGTAGTATCCGATACGGGTATTCAGGGCGGTCACCAGCATCAGTGAATTATCCAGGTGCTTTTTGATATTTTCCGGAATCGGTTCAATTCCTTCTGCACATTTGTTGTTGAACGATACGCATCCCTCTGCGATCAGTTTGGCGCTGTGCAGGAAATTATAAATCATCATGGGTTTGAAGACATTCAGTTCAAAATGACCGTTAGCGCCGCCGATATTGATCGAAACATCATTCCCCAGTACTTGTGCAGCGATCATGGTGAGGGCTTCACACTGCGTGGGATTAACCTTTCCGGGCATGATCGAAGAGCCGGGTTCATTATCCGGAATGAAAATTTCGCCAATACCGGAACGCGGACCCGAAGAAAGCATGCGGATATCATTGGCAATCTTCATCAGGCTTACAGCCACGGTTTTCAGCGCGCCATGGGCTTCTACGATCGCATCATGAGCAGCAAGCGCTTCGAACTTGTTTTCAGCCGTTACGAAGGGAATACCAGTTAGGGTAGCAATATGCCGGGCAACATTTTCCGAATAGCCTTCAGGCGTATTTATTCCTGTGCCCACCGCCGTACCGCCAAGCGCCAGTTCGGATAGGTGATCGAGAGTGTTTTGAATGGCTTTCAATCCATGATCTAACTGCGATACATAGCCGCTGAATTCCTGTCCGAGTGTAAGTGGTGTTGCATCCATGAAATGCGTACGACCGATCTTGACCACTTTCATAAATTCCCGGCTCTTGCGCTGTAAAGTATCCCGCAGCAGTTTAATGCCCGGAATGGTTTTCTCGACCAGCATTTTATATGCCGCAATATGCATGGCGGTCGGGAAAGTATCGTTGGATGATTGCGATTTGTTCACATCATCATTTGGGTGCAGGAATTTTTCCTTATCGGTCAGGCTGCCGCCATTCATCACATGTCCGCGATAGGCGATCACCTCATTCACATTCATATTGCTTTGCGTACCGCTGCCGGTTTGCCAGACAACAAGGGGAAAGGACTGATCCAGCTTGCCCTGAAGAATTTCATCGCATACCCTCCCTATAAGGTTGGCTTTTTCTTCTGGCAGAACACCAGCTTCAAAATTGGTGATAGCTGCTGCCTTCTTCAGGTAGGCGAAGGCACGGATGATTTCCAGCGGCATGCGGTTGATATCCTGCGCTATTTGAAAGTTCTCTATACTGCGTTGAGTCTGAGCTCCGTAGAGTGCGTCGGCAGGTACGTTCACCTCGCCCATAGTGTCTTTTTCTATGCGGTATTCCATCCGTCAAAATTAAGGAATTCGGTTGATCCTTTTCAGGATCGCAGTGGTTAAAACACCTGGAATGGATTTCTATAGGAGAATCCAAACAATACGAAGAAAGCTCCCGGGCTGATCTTTACCGGTTGTCTAAAATAATTCTCCGGTTTTTTGCCGTAATTCGTAGCTGCGACAGGATAAATTCTAATACGGATATACCTATAGGTTATTCTGATTTCAGCTTACGTTCAACTAATTTACTATGCATCGTTTCAGTATATTTCTGATCAGTCTTTTTTGCTTTACCCAGCTCAGGGGTCAATTGATAGAACCGCATGGACCTGTACCCACCCGAAACCAGGTTGCCTGGCATCAACTGGAGTATTATCTCTTCATCCATTTTGGTCCCAATACCTTTACGAACCTGGAATGGGGTCATGGAGCCGAAGATCCGAATGTCTTCAATCCGACGGCAATGGATTGCCGGCAATGGGCCCGGATTGCGCGTGAGTCCGGAGCCAAGGGAATTATCATTACGGCCAAACATCATGATGGTTTTAACCTGTATCCAAGCAAACAAAGCCGTCATACGGTTAAACAAAGCCGTTGGCGTGATGGTAAGGGAGATGTGCTGAAAGATTTGTCGGAAGCCTGCCGTGCGGAAGGATTGAAATTTGGCGTATATATTTCACCGTGGGACCGGAATCATCCGTTGTACGGAACCCCAAAGTATAATAAGGTTTTTGTAAAGACAATAAAAGAGGTCACCCGCAATTATGGTGAACTATTTGAATTGTGGTGGGATGGTGCGAATGGTGAAGGGCCTAATGGGCGCAAGCAGGAGTATGACTTCCGGCGGTTTGAAAAGGCTGCCCGTCGCTATGCGCCAAATACGCTGATCTTCAGCGATATTGGACCGGATATTCGCTGGGTGGGCAATGAGCGCGGAATTACCGGCGAAACCAACTGGAGTTTGCTGGATACAGCCGGGTTCAAGCGTGGACTTGGCGCGCCACCGACCGACACTCTTAACCAGGGTAATATGTATGGCGCGCATTATATACCGGCTGAAGCGGATGTCTCTATCCGGCCGGGATGGTTTTACCACCAGGAGCAGGACAGCCTGGTGAAATCTCCACAGGAACTGATGGATATTTACCTCAAATCGGTAGGCAGGGGTTCAACCTTATTACTGAATGTTCCTCCCGACCAACGCGGACTTTTTCATGAAAACGATTCAGCAGCACTGATGCAATTCAAAGCGCTTCGCGATTCATTTTTTCACCGCAACCTTGCACAGGGCGCTGAAGTCAGTGTTTCTTCATCCCGTCCCGGATTTCTTCCGGCGGTATTAATCGATGGCAGCAGGGCATCACACTGGGCACCCTCCGGAGATGGAGAAAACAGTCAGATTGAGCTTAAACTACCGGCACCACAGCAAATAAAAGCAGTTCAACTGCAGGAATATATTGAACTGGGACAGCGCGTTTCCGGTTTCACCATAGAAGCAGATACCGGTAATGGCTTTACGCTGATTGGAAAGGGAACCACTATTGGTTATAAACGCATTATACCGGTAGCGCAAATCACCACGTCCTCCATACGGATAACCATAACCGGTAGTAAAGCACTTCCGGTCCTATCCGAAATAAGTTTATTCTAACCACAGATGACAGTCTGTATTAAATCTGCGCCCCTCTGCGGGAAATCTGCGCCCATCTGCGGGAAATTTCTCCTTCCCAAAACAGGGAATTTCTTATTACCTAAATTTCGGTTTTCGTTTCTCCATAAACGCACTCGTCCCTTCCTTCATCTCAGCAGTCCCAAAGCATTCTCCAAACTGCTCAATTTCAAAATCATACCCCTGCTTATTATGATCAAAACGATTAATACATTCAATCGCACGCGAGACAGCACCCGGCGCTTTGTAACAAATCTGGGAAAGGGTAGCGGCGGCTTTTTGCAGCAACTCACCCGGCGCGCACACCAGGTTAACAATACCCGCATCTCTTGCTTCTGCAGCGGTGAGCATTTTACCGGTCAGGATAAGTTCCATTGCCATATTCTTCCCTACCAGTTGGGTCAGTCGCTGAGTTCCGCCATAGCCTGGTATCAGGCCCAGGTTCACTTCAGGCTGACCGAAGCGGGCAGTCTCCGAAGCATATATAAAATGGCAGGCAAGAGCCAGCTCGCATCCGCCGCCAAGCGCAAAGCCATTCACAGCAGCAATGATGGGTTTGGGAGAATGTTCAATCTTGTCAAATACTTCCTGCTGACCATAACGCGCAAGATCCGCCCCACCTGCCGCATCCAGCGATTCAAATTCAGCGATATCCGCACCGGCTACAAAGGCCTTTTCTCCTGCTCCGGTAATGATCACCCCATGAATAGCGTCATTGGCATACACATCCTGAAGCAAAGCGGCGAGTTCAGTGATGACCACCTTGTTCAGCGCATTCATTTTTTCAGGGCGGTTAATCGTAACCGTAAGGAGATTGTCGTTTAGTTCTGTTAGCAGTGTCTTATACATGATCGATCAGTTGTAGATTAAAAAGGGCGATTTTCTTTAGCCCATCCGGTAATATAGCGGGCGATCTCACTGGTATCGGTACCCGGAGCAAAAAGTCTTCCTACGCCCATATCGGTTAAGGTTTGCATATCATCATCCGGAATGATGCCCCCACCTGTTACGAGGATATCTGAAATGCCTTTCTCTTTTAATAAGGTCAGGATTTTTGGAAATACCGTCATATGCGCTCCGCTGAGTATGCTGATACCGATCGCGTCTACATCTTCCTGGATAGCGGCATTGACCACCATCTCCGGCGTTTGGCGTAAACCCGTATAAATGACTTCCATTCCGGCATCCCGGAGCGCAGTGGCGATGACTTTAGCACCCCGGTCGTGACCATCAAGGCCCACCTTCGCCACCAATACCCGCAGCGGTCTTGAATGTGTTGAATTCAGTTTGGCATCCATGACCAAAAATATTTAAGATTCAAAATAAGGCAAAGCATTTTCAATTCTCCGGATGGTTTCATCCTTACCCAAAATAATCATGATATCAAACACCGGCGGACCAAACTTACCACCCACCAGCATAACGCGGAAGGGTAGCTGCAGTTCGCCGGGTTTTATCGCCATATCTGCCGCCAGCTTTTTGAAGGCTGATTCGGCAAAGACGCTGTCCCAGGGTTCCATATCTGCGATAAGGGATTTAAATTCTCTGAAAAAGGCACTCTTCTGCTCATTCCACTTTGGCCGGATCGCTTCTGTATCGTAACGCAGCGGTTCAACAAAAAACAACTTGCCCTCTTCCCACAAATCTGTCAGCAGGGTAGCCCTGGAGCGGATAAGTCGCACCACATTCAGGCAATAGTCGGCCAGGTTGGCGCTGATCGTAAGATAGCGTTGATTTTCGGGCAGTTCCATCCCGTGTTCATGACGGCGATTGTATTCTGTAAACAGGTATTCCGCCAGTTCCTTTTCCGGTTTGCGCTGCATCCATTCATGATTGAACCAGCGGGCCTTTTCATAATCAAAGCGGCCGCCATGCTTTTGAATGCGGTCGAGTCGGAATTTTTCGCGCAATTCATCCAGCGTAAAAATTTCCTGTTCAGTACCTTCATTCCAGCCGATCATGATCAGCATATTGATAAAAGCTTCCGGTAAAAAACCTTTCTCCCGAAAGCCTTCCGTTATCACTCCGGTTTCAGGATCCGTCCAGTTCATCGCATATACCGGAAAGCCATATTTTGCTCCATCGCGTTTACTAAGCTTGCCATTCGGACCAAGAATCAAAGGAAGATGACCGAACTCAGGCATATCCGCCTTCCAGTCCAGGTATTCCCATAATAATAGATGCAGGGGAGCGCTGGGCAGCCATTCCTCACCCCGAAGCACATGCGAAATTTTCATGGAATAATCGTCAACCACCACGGCGAGGTGATAGGTGGGCATGCCATCGGCTTTCAGCAGAACCTTATCATCGAGCTGACTGGTATTGAAGGAAATTTCTCCTTTGATCAGGTCGGTGAAGCTGATCGTTTGATTATCGGGCATCTTAACCCGGATCACGTATGGAGTGCCGGATTGCAGCAACTCCTGAACTTCTGTATCAGGCAATGCTAAGGAATTGCGCATTTGCTGCCGGATCGCCTGGTTGTATTGCGGTGTTGGATTTTCTGCGGTCTTATAGGTCTCCCGCATAGCCGCCAGCTCTTCAGGAGTATCAAATGCATAATAGGCCTTGCCGGAATTGACCAGTTGAAGCGCATAATCGCGATACATCGCTTTGCGTTCGCTTTGGCGGTAAGGGCCATAAGGACCGCCATCAGCCGGACTCTCATCAGGAGGAATGGAGCACCAGCGCAGGCAATCCATAATATAGGCTTCCGCACCGGGAACGAAGCGGTTCTGATCGGTATCTTCAATCCGCAAAATAAATTCACCGCCCTGTTGCCGGGCAAACAGATAATTGAATAAGGCCGTACGCACGCCGCCCAGGTGTAATCCGCCTGTTGGACTGGGCGCAAACCGGGTTCTGACTTTTTTATTCATAGGCTGCAAAGATAGCTTTTCCGAAAGGGTTTCCGCTGTCAGCGGCTGAAAATACCAATTGAAGCAGGATGTGTATTTTTGTCGGGTAAGCGAACATTATGTTGCGATGGCTGACCGGTATATTGCTGTTATTGCTGTGCAGGACCTTACCGGCACAGATCACCTATGAACAGGTTCGGGTGGATTATGATTCTGTGTGGACGTTTAAAAAGCTTACCATTATTCCAGTGCGGGCAATTGGTGAGGGTAATGGCGGACTGGGAGATTTTATTACGCTGAAACAGGGTCTGCAATCGGGCCTGATTACGGTTAATGAACGGGGTTCAGCATCAACCGAAAACGTACACTGGGTACGGATCATCAATCATTCCAAACTTCCGGTATATGTTGGAGCCGGTGAATTGCTGACGGGTGGCCGTCAGGATCGCATGCTTACCCGCGACACGCTGCTGATGCCCACCGGGCGCGACCAGTATGTTCCGGCCATGTGTGTGGAAGAAAACCGCTGGAGTGAGCGGGAGCGAAAGTTTTTTTATGGGGGATATGCCAACCTCAAACTGCGGAAAGTGCTGGATGTTACCGGAAATCAACTGCTGATCTGGAAAGAAATTTATGCCCAGCTCGACAGCAGCAATATCAATTCGTCAACCCTGGCCTATGGAGCACGAAAGCTCGATAAAAAACATATGGCAGAAGTGACGGAATACCTGCGCTTCTTTGAAGAGAAGTTAAAACAGGACAGTACCCTGGTGGGATTTGTAGGTATCAGCGGAGAGCGCATATTGGGTACCGATATTTATCTTTCATCGGTATTGTTTAATGAGCAGGCGCCCGAACTGCTGGCCGGGTATATTGAAGAAGCCATAGCCTTCGGTTCCACTCCTGATGTAAAGACGGATCGGATTGTCCGGTACATGGATCGTTTTCTTATGGATGAGAGAACGCAGGAAGAAAACTGCCGGAAAAATGGGATGATTCATAAGATCGGCGGGAAGGTGATACATATCACGGGATATGGAGTTGATAATTCATAATACGTTTCCAAAAATATATTTCCCGCAGATGGCGCAGATTTTAGGCAGATTTACGCAGATTTTTAGCCTTAAAATGTATTACAGTTTTTTGGCTGTTCATCTGCGCTGATCTGCGGGAACTTCATTTGCACCTGCAGGAAATGTATCAACGATGTATCCTGACGAGTTCGTCATCTATTTTATACCGGGTTTCACCATGATACATATTCAATAAATACCGGATACAGGTCAGCCGCGCTGTTTTCTTATCATCCGTTATAATCTCCACCCAGGGATTTTTATCCGTTCCGGTTTTCTTCAGCATGCGGTCGATATAATCGGTAAACACATCCCATTTCTCCTGGGCCTGCTGATCGAGTTCACCGATCTTCCATTCTTTCAAAATTTCTTCCCGGCGCTCTTCCAGCCGTTCCTGCTGTTCTTTTTTAGAAATGGTCAGAAAGAATTTGATCAGTATGATACCATCATCCTTCAATAATTTTTCAACGTCTTTAACCTGATCCATAAACAGTTCATACTGCTCTGTTGTACAGAAGCCAAAGACCGGTTCAACCACTGCGCGGTTATACCAGCTCCGGTCGAAGAATACGATCTCGCCTGCATCGGGGAGTTTGGAAATATAGCGCTGGAAGTAGAACTGCTGCCGTTCAATATCCGTAGGCTTGGGCAGGGCAACCACCCGCGCTTTTTTAGGATTCATGTATTCTTTAATGCGACCAATCGTACCGCCTTTACCGGACGCATCTCTGCCTTCAAAGATCAGCATCATGCGTTTGTTGGAGGCGATGATGTCCTGTTGCATTTTATTCAGTTCGATCTGCAGCTCGTGCAGTTCGAGTTCATAATCCAGTTGCTTGTTGAATTTGTCGGGCTTAATGATCTTATGTTCCACCAGCAGGTTCAGTATTGTTTCATTCTTACCGATCTTTTTCAGATCATCGAGGTCAAATTCCGCCATGGCATTTTTCTTTAAATATACTAATTCATTTCCCGCAGAG
>JAEYRC010000334.1 GCA_023409675.1 Bacteroidota bacterium | reverse complement strand
CAATCAACCTGCCGAACAGATCAGGGAAGGGCGTGAAAAGAAAACGGACATGAGCCGTATGCAATCGAACAAGCAACAAATTGATGCCCGGGGCGATGATTATGCCGCGAATGAAAATGATTACCTGGATCCTTCAGGAGGCGGCAAACCCGAACCGGTAAAGGTCGGGCCAAAGATTGGCCGTAATGATCCCTGTCCCTGCGGCAGTGGAAAGAAATTCAAGAATTGTCATGGTAAAGAATAAACGCCATATCCGGTGGCAGGTTGCAGCATAGTAGCCTGCTGCCGGATATGCATTACCGGCAGTGGATATTCAGCGCAGCAATATCAGTCGATAAGGTTGTTTTTAACAGCGAAGAAAACCAGTCCGGCGGTATTTTTAACGCCGAATTTTTCCATCAGGCGATCTTTAATCGCTTCCACCGTTCTGGGGCTGACCTCCAGTTTCTGGGCAATTTCCTGGGCGGTAAATTCCATACAGATATACTTGATCACATCGCGCTCCCGGTCGCTGAGCGTAACTTCTGAAGAAAGTGTTGGAACAATTTTCTGGCGCGCATGGGACTTTTTCAGCAAAATCCGGTTGACAAAATTGTTGAGGTAATACCCTTTGGCCATCACTTCCATGATCGCTTTACGGATTTCAGAAGGATCCGCGCTTTTAAGCAGGTAGCCGTTGGCGCCGATCTCCATCATATGGCTGACGAAACGTTCGTCTTCATACATGGTGAGCGCGATAATATGGATCTGGGGATAAACCCGGGCAACGTGTTTCGTAGTTTCAATACCATCTTTACGGGGCATGCGGAGATCCATTAAGATCACATCGGGCAATTCTTCGGAGGTCGCCAGGCTGTCAACCAGCTCCTGGCCGTTCTCAGCTTCCAGGATAAAGCTGATGTTGGTATAATGCCGCAATGAAAGTATAACGCCCTTTCGGAAAATTTTGTGATCGTCCGCGATCGCTACTTTAATTGAACTCATTTTTTCGTTAGGTATTGGCTTTATAGGTCAAATTGGTGAAGCTGATAAACGTTAAAGATATTAAAAGTCTGCTTACGTGCAGCCTAATTATCAAACCCTTCCACACGTGGTATTTCGATGGTAACCTTATAATAGGTTTGCGACTGATCCTTTTCAAAAAAGATCCGGCCGTGCAACAGTTTCAGGCGGCTCTGAATATTCTTCAGTCCGAGGCCTCCGGAACTTTTATTCAGCTTTTCGAAATCAGCCTGGGTAATTCCTCTGCCATCGTGATGCATCCGCAGATACATTTTATCGCCGCTGTTATTCTGGGTAAGGTGTATGAAGCTTGACTTGCTGTGTTTAAGGATATTATTGATGAGCTCCTGGATCACCCGGAATATGATAAGTTCCTGCTCGGGATCGAGCCGTTCGCGGTAATCGTGAAAGCGGCAACTGGCATTCATGCTGCCCGAACCACTGATTTTCTGAAAAAGGTCATTCACGGCCGATTCCAGCCCGAAGTTTTTAAGTGTCGGGGGCATCAGACTATGGGAAATATTGCGGATCAACTGAATGGTATCATCAATGATCTGCTTGGCATTGTAGATACTCTGCAACTGTGAATTCCGGTCGAGGTTGACCAGGTTTTCATTCAGGTACAGGCGTGCGGTTGCCAGCAGGGGACCGGCATCATCGTGCAGGTCGGCAGCTATGCGCTGGCGCTCCTCCTCCTGGAATTTGATGGAGGCGTTGAGCAGGGTTTTCTGCTGTTCATACTCCAGGATCTGCAGCTTTGACTGGTAGCGGATGACCTTACGCTGGTGAAAAATAATAAAGATGATCAGGCCGATAGCGAGCACCAGCATGCCAATCGTACCAAAGAACAGTACCAGGGAGATGCCATTATCAGAGTTTGCTTGCAGGAAGATCATGTGTGCCGGTCAGTATTGGTTGAGTGATCAATCTCCATAGGATTTCCGAAGATATCTTCATTAAATGGTTTTTTCAGGTAATTATTGTCGGAATTATCCTTTTTCATGATAATGGCTATAGAAAAAAATGCATTTTTTAGGATGGAAAATACATAATTAATTAAAGACCATGTTTCCCATTGATCATTACTCATTGATGAGGAAAACATGAAAAAGAAAAAAGTTCCGGTGGAATAAATTAAAATCGCAAGTACTAGCCAAAACTTATATGATAAATAAATAAATGTGACTTCCGGAACATCTAATTGCTCATAAAAAAAGAAAAGACAAAAAGATAAAATAATTATATTCTCAACTGTAATTGTTAAGCTATCAATGTTTGTCGTAGAAGAGGTAAAATATTGAATGATTGAATAGAGAACAAATATAGGAGATACAAAAATTATTATAGTTCTTAATAAAGAGCTCTTAATTAAATGATATATTATAAATGCGAAGCTGAGATATTCTATAACTGTAAATATACTTAGCAATAAAAATGTAAGATGATTATACTCCTCCTTCCCATCCAGAGACATTAATACTAAATCATTAATTAAAGCATATATACAATAAAACAAAATAACCCTTACTTCTTTTTTTGAATTTCTTTTGAGAAAAACAATAAAAAAAAGTAAGGGTAATAATGAAGTTAAAGTAGCAGTATTTTGAATAAATGCCTTATCCAAGAGCGAAATTTGCTCAAATATATAAAAGGCAATTACAAGTTCAAATATTATTAGTCGATGGTCCAGTTCCAGTTATCCGCATCGGCCTGATCCAGTCCGTCGCCGCCATCTCTTGAACCGCCACCGCCACGGGTAGTTCTGTCCGCAACGATCCCTTTATTGGCTTGCAGCAGGCCCTGGTTATTGATGGTAGTGAATTCAAGCAGTGTAGATCCTTCTGCATCTAAACCTACATATACGAGCGTTTCTTCACCCATTTCGTTATAGGCTTTGTAGAAGCGCATGCCTTCGCAACCAGGTTGTGCCAGGATCTGATCGATGATCTGACGACCGATTTCAAAATAATGCGTTGCATTCGCGTTGGCTGTCTTGTATTCTTGAACCAGCTCCTGTCCTAATTCCAGTCCGATTTCTTCTCCGATGG
This sequence comes from Bacteroidota bacterium, assembly GCA_023409675.1. Lineage (GTDB taxonomy): Bacteria > Bacteroidota > Bacteroidia > Chitinophagales > Chitinophagaceae > Flavitalea. The sequence goes on along the minus strand of JAEYRC010000334.1, from coordinate 6,437 downwards.
CGGAAACATTTTTGTTGAGTGTAGTGTGCATCATGGTGGTGAGTTTTTAGAGGTGGTAAATTTTTTTAGATATTTGACAAATCACCATTAAAAAAAAAAGATGAACAAGGGGTTATGATCCTGCATAAAATGCGCTAAATTGGTGTATTATAGGCGGGATGGGGTTTTAACGATTTTTCTAACGTTAAAACACGTTGCAAAATCGGGTAAAACCCCTAAAAAAATACCGTAAAATTACTATGGCTACTGGAGCCTGTTCTATAAAAAATGGACGCGCTAAAATTTCTATAATAATCTGATAATTAGCATGATAAGGGTAACTACTTAGATGCCGGTAAGCAGAATTTTCTCATTATTTAATGCTTATCCTATAAAGAAATATTCGCAGTCGAACGGCGCTATGAACTGAACAAAAACAAAATGTCCTTTGCAGAGTAATATGACTAATGAATTGGTAATTAAGGTTGCGATAGCAGACGATCACAAGATTTTCCGGGATGGAATCCGAATGGCATTAAAAGGAAAGGAGTATTTAAAAATTCTCTGGGAAGCTGAGGATGGAAAAGACCTGATGCATAAGATTCAGCTGAAAAAACCGGATGTACTGTTAATGGATATCCGCATGCCGGAGATGGATGGAGTTAACGCGATCGGGCTGATCCGGAAAGAATATGACGACATCAGGATCATCGTTCTAACCATGTACGATGACCAGGAAATGATCACCCGTATGATGGAAATGGGCGCCAATGCCTACCTGACCAAGACCTCCGACCCAGAAGAGATCTACCAGGCGATTCTCACCTGCATGAATGATGATTTTTATTTCAATGACCTGGTAAATAAAGCGGTTTTATCTAAACTTCAAACCAAACGCCAGGTTCGCCAGTTTTATCCCAATCCGATCAAATTTTCGGAAAAGGAGGTCCGCATACTCCGGTTACTGGCGGAGGATAAAACCACCGATGAAATTTCAAAGGAGGTCTTTCTTAGTCCGCGTACAGTAGAAACCATCCGTCAGAATATGAAAACAAAAGTGGGTGCCAAAACCATAGCCGGATTAATCATGTACGGCATGCGCAACAAACTAATCGATTAGTTGCTATACTTTTATTGCAGTACAATGCCGTGTTTCAGGGAATAAATTGCAAGTCCTACCCGGCTTTTTACATCCAGTTTGGTAAAGAGGTTGTCCCGCAGGTTATCGATACTACGCGGATTAAACTTCATCTCCTGCGCAATTTCCTTATAAGTTAGTTCAGTACAGGCATATTTTAAAAAAGTCATTTCGGTTTCATTGAGCATGTTGCGGTGTAAGAGAAGGTTACCGGAATTTTTTCCCCGGAACAGATTAACGAGTTTGCCGGTGGTATCATGCGAATAATAATATCCTGAGTTTTTGACCGCAAATATGGCTTCTTTTAATTCGCCGGGATGAATGTCCTTTTTCAAAAAACCTTTCACGCCAAGCTGGAGTAAACGGATCAGGGTAAGTTCCGTATCATACATGGTCAGCATCAGGATCTGAACTTCCGGACAGCTTTCCGTTAACCATTCAGCGGTATCATAACCATCCAGTTCGGGCATATTCAGGTCGAGCAATACAATATCCGGAACAATACCCGACTGGATCTGCTGTATTAATTCCTTTCCATTACTGACTTCCAGCACCACCCTGCAGTTTTCAAAATTGTTGATCAGCACTGCCAGTGAATTCCGTAATAATACATGATCATCCACAAGGGCTATTGTTGTTACTGTCTTTAATGCTGTAGTTGTATCCATATTTATTCAATATCTGGGATAAAAATCGTAATCTGAGTTCCGAAACCTTTTTCACTTTTAATTGAGTAATTTCCTGATAATGAATGAACCCTCTTTTCAATATTAATCAGTCCTAAACTGCGTAATTTCATTTTTTGAGGATCAAATCCAATACCGTTGTCTTCTATATTAAATTTTAGTGATTTGCCCATGAAAGACATTCGAATCAAAATACAATTTCCTCCTGAATGTTTTAAAATATTATGAATGAATTCCTGAAATATTCTAAAAAGTATTAATTCTTTGGAGGTATTAGCAAATATTGGATCCCCTTCAATTTTAAGTTCTACATTAAATTTTCCGGTTTGTTCAACCATTTTCAATTCGTTCTCTAAAGCCTTTATAAATCCATTATTTGCTATATATGAACTATTGAGGCCTCTGGATAAATTTCTTAAATCTTCTAATGCCGTTCCAATTAGATCCGATACATTCAATAAATTCTTTTTGATTTTATCTTTCTCGAGTTCATTTGTTAAATGAAGTTTAGCAAGGGTGAGATTCAAACTTATATTATCGTGAATTTCATTGGAGATATGTTGAAATGTTTTTTCTTGTATTTCCAGTTGAGAAGTTAACAAATGATTTTCGTGCTCATTTTGTAATTGGTTAAAATTATATTCATATGCAATTTGTCTTTTTTGATATGCATATAATATACCTAATATGAATACTAAAAGTATTAATATAAAAAGGGTAATTAGTAAGCAAAAAATTATTATATCGCTTGTTTGGTTTTGCATATAAAAGCATATAAAATACAAATAAAGAGTAATGTATATGAAACATAGTTCAATGTATATATACTCCCATAAAGCATTTGAGGAAAAAAAGCATTTACTAGAAATAATGGTGTAATCGTAGAAAACAAAAATAAAACACCTACTATAACCCAAAATTCAGGATTATCTGATAATCTCTTGAAAGGCAAATTGATCAAACATTGATTTATATATAACAAAACAGGAATTATTATTAAAAATGCTTCAATTAATGATATAATATTGGGGTGCTTAAAAATTTCATCCTTCAAAAAAAATGAGTAAAGGATAAACAGAATAAAAGAAATAAAAGAAACCTTCATACCCATTCTAACTTTTTTGGAAAGCAGAAGTTTGTAAAGAAAAAAATACAATAAGATGAATTCCAGTAAAACAAAATAATTAATCGATTGAATCAACAGAGTGTTTTGGTATTCATCGAATTTTCCTATAGATATAATAGTAATAACTAATACCAATTGCATTAAAGAAGCAAGAGCATAAATTATGAAGAGTCTTAAACCAGCTAATTTTCTATAGTTAATTATACCATATATGATGAGTATAATAGATACGACAACTAACAACAAATTCATATAGTAAAATTCACGGAAAAAGTCCCACATGCACGAACAGATTAAGGGGTTAATACTGCCAATATAGCGATTCAGAATACCAGACCCATGAGGTTTTCAACTTTTAAAATAAGAAAAAAACGGTAAGTTTTCAGTTATCAGCCATTCCACCCAAAACCCTTGTCCCACGCGCATTTCACGTTTATACATCCAGTCGGGTACACCATTTATCTCCCGGCTATTCCTTATTTAATGATCCGGATCATTTTTGATATAAAACCAATTATTCCCTTCCCAAAATGTTTTTATTATCTTCGGGGTAAATAGTTGTTTAACTAACTAATTTCCCGTTTATGTCGAAACGCGTAATACAAAAAGTGGCCGTCCTGGGCAGCGGCGTCATGGGCTCCCGCATCGCCGCGCATTTTGCCGGCTGCGGCCTGAAAGTGCTCCTGCTCGACCGCATCCCCGATGAACCCAATGAAAAGGAAAGCGCCAAAGGCCTCAACATCGCTCACCCCGCGGTACGCAACCGCATCGTGAACGATGCCCAGGCCGCCAGCCTTAAAGCCAACCCCTCCCCCATCTACCATAAAGACCTGGTGAAAAACATCCGCACCGGCAACTTTAGCGATAACATTTCCGAGATACAGGAGGCCGATTGGATCATTGAAGTGGTGATCGAACGGCTCGACATCAAGAAAACCATCTTCGATGCCGTGGAAAAATACCGCCGCCCCGGCACACTGGTAAGCTCCAACACCTCCGGTATTCCCATACACCTGATGGCCGAAGGCCGCTCCGAAGATTTCCGCCGCCATTTCTGCGGTACGCACTTCTTTAACCCGCCCCGCTACCTGCGCCTGCTGGAAATCATCCCCACCCCCGATACCGACCCGGAAGTAACGCGGTTTCTGATGCAGTACGGCGACCTTTACCTGGGCAAAACCACTGTGCTGGCGAAAGACACACCCGCCTTCATCGCGAACCGCATCGGAGTGTTCAGTATCATGACCATCTTCTCCCTGGCCGACTCCCTTGGACTGACGATCGATGAACTGGAAGCCCTTACCGGCCCCGTTATCGGCCGGCCAAAATCGGCTACATTCCGCACCGCGGATGTTGTAGGAATCGACACCCTCGTAAATGTAGCCCGTGGCGTATATGAACATTGTCCGCAGGATGAAGCCCGCGAAACCTTTACCATCCCCGCATGGCTGAACCAACTGGTCGACAAACGCTGGCTGGGTGATAAAACCGGGCAGGGATTTTTTAAGAAATCGAAAAACGCGCAGGGAGAAAAAGAGATTCTGACCCTCGACCTGAAGACCATGGAATATGGCCCCAGGGTCAAACCAAAATTTGCTACCCTCGAAAGCGCCAAACCGGTGGAAGACCTCCGGCAACGCCTGAAAATGCTGCTGCAGGGCAGCGACAAGGCCGGTGAATTCTTCCGGCAGTTTCATTACCGCCTCTTTTCATATATCGGTCACCGTGTGCCGGAGATCAGCGATGAACTGTACCGTATCGATGACGCCATGATGGCCGGCTTTGGCTGGGAGATCGGCGCCTTCGAATCCTGGGATGTCGCGGGAGTGGAAAAAACCGTGGCCCAGATGGAACAACAAGGCCTGCCGGTGGCGCCCTGGATCAAAACCATGCTCAGCAAAGGCATCAGCTCCTTCTATAAAACCGAAAACGGACGTCGCTTATACTATGACGTTCAGCAACAAACGTATCAGCCGCTGCCCGGTGGCGAGGCCTTTATTGTACTGAAGAATTTCGAACACCAGACCGTCTGGAAAAACAGCGCCTGCCGAACCTACCACCTCAATGATGATGTGCTCGGTCTCGAGTGGAATACCAAAATGGGCAGCATCGGCGGAGAAGTGCTGGAAGGTATCCAGCAATCCATTTCCCTCGCCGAGAAATCGTATAAAGGACTGGTGATCGCCAACAGCTCCGCCAACTTCAGCGCGGGCGCCAACGTGGGCATGATCTTCATGCTGGCTATTGAACAGGAATATGATGAACTGGATATGGCCATCCGGATGTTTCAGCAGACCATGATGCGCGCACGCTATTCTGCTGTTCCTGTAGTGGTGGCTCCGCACGCCCTTACCCTGGGCGGCGCCTGCGAACTGAGCCTGCATGCCGATAAGGTGTGCGCGGCGGCAGAGTCCTATATCGGACTGGTGGAACTGGGCGTCGGACTGATCCCCGGTGGTGGCGGTACAAAAGAATTTGTACTGCGTGCGGCCGATGAACTGCACCCCGACGAACCCGATACCAATACCCTGAAACAGCGTTTCCTGACCATTGCCACCGCTAAAGTATCTACTTCCGCGCAGGAAGCCTTCGACCTGGGTATTCTGCGCCGTGGGCTCGATGAAGTGGTGCCCAACATGAACCGCCGGATCCATGAAGCCAAACGCAGTGTGCTGGAACTGTACGACAGCGGTTATACCCGCCCGATAGAACGAACCGATATACTGGTTCCCGGCCGCTCCGCACTGGGCAGTCTCTATGCCGGCATACATGGCATGAACCAGGCCGGCTATGCCAGTGATCATGACGCGCTGGTTGCCCGCAAGCTCGCCTATGTGATGTGCGGGGGCGACCTCAGCGAACCAACCCGGGTATCGGAACAATACCTGCTGAACCTGGAACGCGAAGCTTTCCTCAGCCTCTGCGGCGAAAGGAAATCTCTGGAACGGATACAGGGAGTGCTGAAAACGGGTAAGCCGGTACGCAATTAATGAGTCAACCCAACAATACCGGCAAGACCGATCGCACCACATCGGGTTGTACACCCTATGGTCTGTCCAGTAGTCGTAGGTATTGTTGCTGTTGGTTCAAACAGATCATATACAATATAAAGTGGGTGAAGTAGAACGCATACAAGACAGGGCTACCCTACTGTTCAGGGCTACGGTTTATATCTATGGTGATGCCGCCGGTACGGAGCTGGCGGCCCAGATCGCTTCCGACATTGCCACACACTGGAATGCGCCCGGAGGAACCGTAACCATCGGCCGGCAGCGCTATTCGCTGCACTTCGATATCCAGGGCCTGTACGTGCCCAATATAGATCCGGAAATGATCTGGTATAACGATAACCCGCAACTGAACTTTTTTCGGGTGGAAGAATATGTTATGGGCGACATCTCCTTTGTCGATGGCCTGGGCTGCAACACCGGTTATTTCAAACTGGCCAACCTGCTGCAGACCTCCACGACTGCCGCCCATGAATTCGGTCATACCCTGGGGTTAGTGC
>JAEYRC010000212.1 GCA_023409675.1 Bacteroidota bacterium | reverse complement strand
TTTCAGTTTACCGGCTCGATACTGGGTTTGGCGCTGGCAAATTTTGTCATGTTTTCGAGCCCGGAAGCCATCATACTCTTTGGTGGTTTAACCAAAGCCGGGGATCTTATTCTAAAGCCAACACGGGAAGCCATGGAAGATAATGTTATCCAGGTATTTCAAAATAAGGTGAAGATACTGGTAAGTCATCTTAAAGAAGCTGATGCGGCAATCCTGGGCGCCAGTGCTCTGGTATGGGAAAATTTTGGGGGGTAGAAATATCGTTCCCGTAGATGAAATACAGTTCCCGCAGATGGGAGGAAATACATTTCCCGCGGATGGCGCGGATATTTAGCAGATTAGCGCAGATGAACAGCCAAAAATTCTGCATTCATATCCTAAAATACAGTTCCCGCAGATGGCGCGGATTTTTAGCAGATTAGCGCAGATATACAGCAAGTGATCGTCGCTTTTCCTGGCTACAACTAGAGAGGTTTGGCCCACACAAATTACCCTGATCTAAAACTGTTTACTGAGTGCCTGAAAATGCTGCAGGTGCTTTTCTGTTTCATGCTGTAATTTTCTAACCTGGCGGGGCCTGAGGTAAATATAACTGAAGAGGATCCAGCCGAAGGTGACAATTCCGCTCAGCCAGCCCCAGAACGGGGGCATCTGAATAATATATCCATAAAGGTAAAGCATCAATCCGGCACTTAAAACGATAGTGTATATCCGGAATTTTCGCTGAAGCATTTCCTGCTCACGTACAGCGATCCGAAGAAGTGCGCGGGTATAGCTGAGCCCATCCATTGTTCCAATCCTGCTGTACTCCGGCAAAAGCCTGTTACTTTGATACAGGTAGTATAGTAAGGCTGATACTATTATTATGAGGCCGGCTCTGGTGCTGATGAGCATGGGTTGAAAGGTAAACCATATCCATATTGAAATACCCAGAGCAGCTATGAACAACAGGTTCATTAACAGCAGCCGGCGGATCCGGCGTTTTTGATAACGTTTACGCATAGCTGCTAACTGCTGTTTGTCAGCCTCAGGCATCGAACGAGCTTTCCATATACGGTTAAGATCCTGTTCAGTAACCATGTTCACTGAATTTTTGGGTGAGTTGTTTTTTGATACGGTAGATACGCTGCCGTACATTTACTTCCGAGAGCCCGGTAATACGGGCGATTTCCTGCTGTTTGATGTCATCCAGTTCCAGGGAAATGATGATCCGGTCCAGTTCAGGCAGTTCTGAAATGAATTGGTAAAGCAGAATGGTTTGCTGTTCAATATCGGATGAAGCGTTATTTTCCGATGACAGGATGATTTGCGGATCAGGCCTGCGGGAATTTTGCTGAAGCTGACGCAGGCAGCGGTTTACAGCAATTTTATAAATCCATGTGCCAACTGACGCCTCATTTCTGAAACTATGCAGTTGCTGCCATACCGCTGCAAAGGTTTCCTGAGCCATATCACGCGCTAATTCTGCATCATTAACATACCCCAGGCATAAGCGGTATACTTTTTCCCAATAGGTTGTATATACCGTATCAAAATCTATTTCCTGATCCATTCCAGCAAAGATTGAATAAATATTTCCTGCTGATCCATGAATATTCCATGCGATGCACGCGGCACTAATTTAAAATTTTCTTTACCCAGCAGTAATGTAATATGTTCAAAATGCTCATGGTCAAACAATCCGTCTTCCTGCCCATAAATTCCGAATACGGCAATTGAATTTTTTCGGATTTGCTGAACCGCATCTACTATTTCAATGCCGGTATACTGCTCATTCTTCCAAAAGCCGGAAACAGGCTGAAACATGGGCGCATATTGCAGCTCTTTCAGCGACTGGGTATAGTTAATCAGTTCAGCATGCTGCATCAAGGCAGTATAGTGTCTGGTGGCTTCTTCAGTAGGTTGCTTTACGGTATATGCTCCGGTTTGCATGGCCAGGGCAAAACAACCCGCGCTGTATTGAAGAGAGTGTTTATCGGCCACCTGTGTTTGTTCCACCTGTTTTTGCAACAGGCTGTCTTTAGATTCCCTTGCACTTGCCTGGGCATTATGCAGAATGGTGCTAAAACTCCGTTGAAGGCTGAAGGGAGTTCCGGTTAATATGAGATGACTAACTTTTTCGGGATACTTTTCGGCAAATTTTACCGCTACAATTCCTCCGAAACTGTGTCCAAGTAATACTGCCTTTTTCAGGTTATACTGTTCAAACAGTGCAATCAGTTCCTGATTTGTTTGCTGAAAACCATATGTGACATTATCTTCATATGACCTACCCTCCCCTTTCCGATCATATACAATAATGAACAAGCCAAGCTGCGAAAGCGGCATGGCCGTGCTGAGCTCGAAATCAAGACTGCTGCCTCCGGGACCACCATGCAGAAAAATCAGGGCCTGATGAGCCGGGTTTCCATATGTTTTAATATAACTATCAGCAGCAGAAGTTATGGTAGAAATACTGAACAGGCATATAAATAATAGTAACCGTGTCATGAATGTTTGAATTTTTTTCTTTTAGATACCCAACTTCATGAAATGTTACAGCTTGTATGAATAAAAATTTTGAATACATTTCCCGCAGAAATTTTAAGCAGATCAAATACAGTTCCCGCAGATGGCGCAGATTTATGCAGATTTACGCAGATGAACAGCCAATAAAATCTGCGTTCATATTCAAAAATACAGTTCCCGCAGATGGCGCAGATTTATGCAGATTTGCGCAGATTGAACAGCCAAAAAAATCTGCGTTCATCTGCGCTGCATCAGCGGAATCTGCGGGAAAGGCTGTTCAAATAACCAGAATCAGTTTTTTCGCTTAATCACAAAAACGCCCGGCACTTCGCGTTGCCCGGCCTTATCGGATGGCTTGATGGTTTCACGACCGTTTACCAGCATGCAGGAACTTCCTCCTCCATCAAGGTTCAGGGCTTCAACGCAGCCCAGGTTGGCTAAAATAACCGCTTCTTCGATCAGTGAGGCACCACTGGCAATACCCGGGTTACGCCCTTCCACCACCAGTAAGATCAGCTTACGATCACGGGTATAACCCATGGCTGTACGGGGGTGCAGGTCATTTTCTCCACCGGCGAACATCTGTTCTTCTTTTGAGGTTATCCTGATCTGATTGTTATGAATTAATACCGGACCACCGCCAATGGCTGTTCGCATTTTCCAGGGCTTCCAGTTGGCCGTAGTATTGAGGTCTTTAAGCACCGGATCAGGATTAGTGCCCCGCGCGACCACCGGATTATTTTGAAAAGCAACGGGCCAGCGACGAAGCGTATCGGTAAACAGCCAGGCGACATCGGCTTTCCGGCCGGTGATGCCTATAGCGCTGCGTGTGGGATAATAGAAAGAATCCGTTTGCCTGCTTTTGATCGCGGGAACATTATAGGCCAGCATCTCACCATCTTTAATCAGCACATTGAGGTTTTGATTGGTGGCAAACGAGAAAAATGTTCCATTGATCACCACCAATGGTTCGCCTTTTTCTGCATAATAATGACTGGGTTTGAACCGCATACCATGCCCCGCTTCTGTAGTGAACTCAAGTTTACGGTCTTTGAGATCAGCCTCCACATACCAGGCTTTGAAGGGTCTGCCATTCAGGGAATCTGCAGTATGAAACACTTTAACGGACGGGGGGAGATATCCAAACTGATCAGATACGTTTACCCATTGCAGTTGAGCAATAAGTGCAGCTGGAAGAACAGCAATTAATAAAAACAGCAGCAAACGCTTCATAAATAACAGCAGTTGATCCTAAATGATGGAAAATATACTATTAGCTGTAATACAATCAGCAAATCGGCTCTACTCAGGCGACGGTGGCTTTTTCTTCCAACCATTTACTGATGCCGTAACCCGGGATCACGTGCCTGTCGCTGTGATAAGACGAGCGCACCAGCGGACCGCTTTCTACATAATCGAAACCCATTTCATATCCGGCATTCCGGTATTCGGCAAATTCATCGGGATGAACAAAACGCTGTACCGGCAGGTGTTTGCGGGAGGGCTGCAGGTACTGCCCAATGGTGATCACATCAACATTATGATCGCGAAGGTCCTGCATGGTTTGCAATACTTCCTCTTTGTTTTCCCCTAACCCCAGCATTATTCCGCTTTTGGTACGCATGCCGCCATCTTTCAGCGTTTGCAACACGTCCATGCTTCGGCGGTATTTTGCCTGAATGCGTACCTGGCGGGTAAGGCGTTCCACCGTTTCAATATTATGGGATACCACTTCAGGAGACGCTTCAATGATGCGGTGAATATTTTCCTGCTGACCTTTGAAGTCAGGGATAAGCGTTTCCAGCGTGGTATTGGGATTTAATGCTTTAACCGCGCGTATGGTATTCTGCCAAATGATGCTACCCCCGTCTTTAAGTTCATCCCGGTCTACTGATGTAATGACAGCATGTTTAACCTTCATCAGGTGAATAGCTTCTGCCACCCGTTGCGGTTCATCCCAGTCAACAGCATCGGGCCGTCCCGTGGCTACGGCGCAAAATCCGCAGCTTCGGGTGCAAACATTCCCCAGGATCATAAAGGTGGCTGTACCTTCACCCCAGCACTCTCCCATGTTCGGGCAGTTGCCGCTTTCACAGATGGTATGCAGTTTATGGGTATCGACCAGATCACGAACATGGCGGTAACTTTCACCGATCGGCAATTTTACACGAAGCCAGGAGGGCTTTTTAACTTTACTATCTTCCCTGGGTACTGCTATTACGGGTAGTTCCTGCATGCTGCAAATTTCTGATAAAAAAATGGAATTTCCTGACCGGAGCCTGCTACCCTAGCGGCGACGCCCCAGGACAATACTGACATAACCGGCAAAAAAGAAGGATTTTTCTTCATTGAAAAGCATCTGGGGCACTTTTTGAAAATAATAATCGGCCGCGACCCCCACTTCAATAGCGGTGATGGTTTCATTAAAACGTCCATAATCGAAACGCATACCGGTTTTCGCGTGTACACCCGGGCGGAATTTCAATTCTCCCCAGCCTACTGTAACGCCGGAAGCGCCAAGTGGTATATACGAACTATCGATGATCTTATCATAGGTACTGCGGAATCCTTCCCGTACATCAACATAATAGGGTTTAATAAAGCCTAAAGACAGGCCGCCACCGTACAAGGCAGAAACACTAACACCGTTTTTATTGCTTTTTCCCCCAATTACTTTTTGCTGAGCTACCCCAAGTTTCAATTGGTAGAAATTGTACAGCTTACCGGGTTTTACGGAATTTACCTGCCACTGACTGATCGATGCACCCTGTTTATTTTCTTTGGGATGCAACTTTTCATTCAGCTCGAAGCTGTATAACAGGGTATTACGGGGAGAGATAAATTTTCCAATTTCCAGGCCTGCACCATAGCCGTCGGATGACAGTTTTATATTGAATGCCGTATGTTTATTGAAGACCACCTCACCTTCTTCTTCCTGCTTCATCAGCGCATTGATACGTTGCTTACGTTCTTCCTTCTTTTGTTGTGCTGAAGACCGCTCCCGTTGCTGTTCCTGATCCTGCGCAACCAGTTCACCGGTAATCAATAATAAAGCAAGTGTTACGAATAGCCGCTTTGTATGCATGTATATTGTTATTACCCGTAAATTTAGGTCAAAATCGGAACATATAATGACTTCAACAATTCAATACGATGGAAACTTAAGAACCCGTTGTACCCATATCCGCTCTGGTTCTGTAATAGAAACAGATGCACCTGTAGACAACAATGGTAAAGGAGAACGATTTTCACCTACAGATCTTGTCGCTACTGCATTAGGAACCTGTATGATCACCATAATGGATATGAAAGCACAGGCCATGGAGATCGACCTGAGCGGCCTGACAATAGACTGTGAGAAAATCATGGGATCTGATCCCAGGAGGATCACCGGAATTAATTTAACATTTCATTTTCCCGAAGCACTACATACTTCTGAAAAACAGCGAAAGATATTAGAGAATGCAGCGCTTAGCTGTCCGGTCATCAAAAGTATACATCCCGATATTAACGTTAAAACTGATTTTAACTGGAGCTGACCGCATGCTGCTCTTGTAATAACTGCTTTCCGATAGCGCAATCGAGACAACGCTGCTGATCGCAATAGTTTGATTTCAATTCCAGCAGGGCCTGTCCTTCCAACGCATTGGAAGCGTTTATACCCAGTTGTTCATAGCCTAGCAGGATCCGGTTTTTTTCAGCCGGCAGTTGGCATAACCATTCCATGGCTTTCGCGCTAAGCTTATGGTTGTCGTGCATGACGCCATAAGAATACATGGCGGGCAAAACGGTATTCATCAGAATATTCTGAATCATTGTATCACCGAGCTTTTTAGGCCGGAAGGCGGATGGCTGATCAAAAACATAGCGATAATGCCAGTAATCATTTGCGGTAACCTCAAACTGCCGGAACAACATCTTTAGTGAATCCCCTTCCCGGATGAGGTTAAACAGGGGCGGCGCTGTGCTGATCAGCATCGCCAGTTGTGCCAGACGGATGGTGGGAAAGTTTACCGGCCGCATCCGTAAAAAATGTATAGGAACCACCGCGGGCTTCAGTTGGTATTTTTTCTGATAGAACCGATATTCCTGCTGCAGCATCACCGCATATTCATCATTTAGTTTGCAGGACAATAATCCTGCCTGTCCAAATAAAATCGCTTCCAACTGAATGACCATGGGTTTATGCCGCAGCATGATGGTATAGGGAACAGACCGCGCGATTGTTTCAAAAGCCTGCGAATTGATAGAATACCCAAAATTGCGCGCAAGCAGCCACCAGAGTACTTCTTCCCAGTGGGAATTATTGCGTTCAAGCATTGACGTTATCGCCAGGTGTTTGCGTTGAAACCGCTCAGCAGCCAACTGTTCGAGCCAGTGAGCCATGCTGTTTTTTTCAGCCCTCGCGATCTGATCGCCGCAGGGAATAAACTGTTTGTTCAGAATCCATCCGGCATATTTTTCCAGCAGGCCATGGGCGACACGAGGCTGTAATTCAAGAGTTGGAAGGCGGGTATATTCAACAGACCAGTCATTGATCCAAACTACGTGCAGAATAATATTCCGAAAATTCGGATCGGCATCATGTTCATGCCGTTTCCAGTCTGAGGCGAGAACATGAATTTCTATATTGCCTGCAAGCTGCATCCCATCGATGCGTAAGCGTGCCTCAAGAAAATCGGGGCCCTGGTTGGAATTGAACTTTCCGGGGGAAATGATCTCCAGCGCGGATCCGTCACTGAGCTGCAGTTCACGCGTATTGAAGTATTGATGGGCCCAGATCTGCTGCAACAATTTTTCATTCATCTGCATACTTTTATACAGCGTGAATGTAGACCTGATCCGGTATCAGGAACTGGTTATAACACCAAATTCTTCCAGTTTTTTAAGCAGCCGGCTGATGGGCAAACCCATCACGTTGTAAAAATCTCCCTCAATTTTTTTTATCCCGGTAATCCCGATCCATTCCTGTATCGCGTAGGCCCCTGCCTTATCATATGGAAGATACTGATCAACATAAAATTCGATCTGCCTTCTGCTTAGATCATGAAAGGTTACGCCCGTTTTATCGCTAAAAGAACAACTGCTGTTCTGATAGTGCAGGTGTACACCAGTGATCACTTCATGGGTTCTGCCTGAAAGCGCTTCGATAATATGGATGGCTTCTTCCCGGTCGGAAGGTTTGCCAATGACCCGGCCTTCAAGAACCACAATAGTATCAGCTGCCAGCAGAGCAGCATCGGGAAGCTGCCGGTAGTCTGGCATAGACAAAACAGCCTTTGCCTTGTTAGTGGCGATGTATTCCGCGATCTCATCCGTAGGCATGGATTCGGGATAACGTTCATCAGTATCCGCACTGAGCACGGTTACCGGAATTCCGGCCTGCTCCAGTATGTATTTCCGGCGGGGTGATTTGGATGCGAGCACAAGCTGACCTGAAGTAAAATACGATTTCATTGCAGCAAGTTAATACCAAAGCTGTACAAAGTGACAGCGAAGTTTTATTAATTACCAGGAGGAAAACATGTATTAACGACCTTCATGCAGTAAACCCGGGCAATCCTGATTTTCTATACAGGAAAGCTTTCAGCTTAATGCCCAATAGAATTACCGGACGATGAACCGAGCGTGGCAACCGAAGCTCAATAGTAGCACAGGTGCTGATAACCAAAAAAAAATTTCCAAATGTCAGCCCATTAATAATAGAGGAAAAACACCATCGATAAAATGCCCGTGAGCATAACCAGTTTTACCCAGGCGCTCAGGCTATGAAAGTCAGCCGTGAGGGTTGCCTTTATTAATTTACGCAGTACGATGAGTAAGGGTATAATGATCAGCAGCAGACAGTAGATCAGGGGCCACCACCATTGGTACTGAATAATATAAATTTCCAAAATGAGTATGGCACCCAACAATACAACGATCCAGGTGCCGGCAAAAACTTTGGATACATGTACACCCCAGCGCACCGGCATGGTCCTGGCGCCATAGCGTTCATCTCCCTCCATATCTTCTATATCTTTGATCACTTCCCTGACAAGTGAGATTATGAATGCAAAGCCGGCATATAAAAATGTAAACCGGATAATACGGGAAGCATTCATAAGCGGCAGTGATACACTCCCATCGATGATTTTAAAATACGCTGAAAAGCCCACCACCATCACCACCCAGGCAGTCAGCAGCGATATAATTACATTACCGCTGAGCAACTTTTTCTTAAATGTGGTTGAGTAGAACCATAACAGTATAACACAAACGAAATTGGCCGGAGCGATCCACCAGATATCCAGCCGAAGACTGGCCCATATCCCTAATAAAATGCCTGCAAATGAAAGTATCCAGTGCCAGATGATGGCGTTGCGGCGGTGGATGATTTTCTCCACCACCATTTTATCGGGCTTATTGATCTTATCAATATTTATATCAAAATAATCGTTGATAATATAGCCCGCGGCAGCGATAAGAACGGAAGAACCTGCAATGATCCAGAAGGACCAAAAATCGGGAACAACCGGCAAACCCTGCTTTTTGAAGATGGGAGCGATAATGCAGTACTGAAACAACACCTGGGTAATTAATATAAATACCAGGTTAACACTTCGGATCAGCCGTAAAAAAGCGAAGAGAAGTTTCATCGGCCCGAAGTTAATTAATGAAGCGGTATTGCCTGCAGCCCTTTTTATTTGCTGGCTATGGACACATCAGACTGCCAGTGCTGATTCAGCTTCAGCACTTTTTCAATCACATCCCGCACACATCCTGATCCTCCATCGTAGCGGGAGATATACCGGGCCGCGGTTCTGATCTCGGGTGCCGCGTCATGCGGCGCGCAGGGCAAGCCAGCCATGTGCATCAGGGGCAGATCGGGAAGGTCATCTCCCATGAACAGTATTTCTTTTGTTTCAAGCTGGTGCTGATGAATAAATTTTTCGGCTTCAGCAACCTTATCTTTTATATTGAGGTGAATATCTGTAATGCCGAGCTTTTGCAGACGCAGCACCACTTCCTGCGAATCACCTCCGGATAGTACGAGTATGCGGTATCCTTTTTTCACCGCCAGTTGCAGCGCATATCCGTCCTTGATGTTCATCGTACGTTCCTGATGGCCATTCCCGGGCAGGGCTATCCCGCCATTGGTAAGTACCCCATCAACATCAAAAATAAATGCGGTTATCTGCTTAAAGCGTTCAAGCATGCCTGAGTTTTGGGTTTAGAAATTGGATTGGTGGCAACCGAATAGTTCATTTAGCACACTATCGATCGGGCTTATTAGCGTCCTCAGCGTTTGGCGCGGTATACCAGATTATCCTGAACGATCATATCATTAATAATATTTACAGCTTCACCCAGGTATATATCTGAACTCAGGCTGCTGATCCATTGCTTATACCTGTCAGATTTTCCTTCATCATAAGACAGGCGTTTGATATCTTCTTCAAGCGCGTTTACATTCAGCGGATCATTCAGCTTGCTGACCTTTTCAATAGCCTGCACTTTCTGCCGGATCATCTGTTGTTCCTGCTGATGCTTTTTCAGGTTAAGCGTGTACTGTTTTGTATTTTGATCGGCAAGCCATTTGGCTGACTGCTGAATTTCATTAAACGCATTGCTTTGCCTGATGCGAGAATTACTGGATTCGATAATGGGTTTCAGGTCGAGACTGTATTGCCAGTTTTTATAATCCGCTTTCTGGATCTCATCCCAGGTGAGCGCATCGGGATTGTGTTTTTCCCGTAACGGTGTATATTCAAATACATCGGGCAGGGTGATATCTGAATTAACGCCCCGCAATTGTGTTGAGCCACCGTTTATCCGGTAAAATTTCTGGAGGGTAAGTTTAACTGTACCCAGTTCACTGTTGGGATTCAGCATACCCAGCGCTCTGTCGAGGCCGATGTTACGCTGAACAGTTCCTTTACCATATGTGGAGGTGCTTCCTATAATTACGCCCCGGTTATAATCCTGAATCGCTGCCGCGAAAATCTCAGAGGCTGATGCCGAAAATTCATTCACCATCACCGCCAGCGGTCCGTCATATAAAACCGATTTATCGCGGTCGCGATAGATCTGCGGCTTTCCGTCACGATCTTTAACCTGTACGATTGGTCCATCCTCAATAAATAAACCCACCATTTGCACCACATCATACAGTGACCCTCCGCCATTGCCGCGCAGGTCCATGATAATGCCGTCGACCTGTTGTTCTTTCAGTTTGATCACTTCTTTGCGTACATCCTCATAACTCCTTCGACCTTTTGAATCTTCAAAGTCGGCATAGAATTCCGGTAAAAAGATAAACCCGATTTTTCCTGATTCTGTGTTCACAACAGCACTGCGGGCAAAAGATTCATCCTGTATGATCTCATCGCGGATAATCGACACCACTTTGGTGGAGCCATCGGTTTTTTTGAGGGTAAGGCGCACTTCTGTTCCTTTCGCTCCGCGAATTATTTTAACGGCATCTTCCACAAAATAACCTGCCAGATCCACCGGTTCTTCAGTAGCCTGCGCCACTTTAACGATGATGTCGCCCACATTAATCTCTCCGGATTTCCATGCCGGCGAACCCGTGATCAGGGTAGCGATTTTAATAGCGCCATCTTCATCTTTCAGTGAGGCGCCAATACCAAAAAACCGGCCGCTCATCTGTTCATCAAAATACCGCTTATCCACCGGCGGAAAGAAGGTGGTATGCGGATCCATGGTTTCGGTAATAGTTTTGACATAGTCGTTGAAACGCGCGTCTTCGTCGAAGATGACCATCAGGCGTTCAAACATTCGGGCCATAGCTTTTCCCACCATTTCCCTGGCCTCTGCTTCCAGTTCAGCGTCAGATTTTTTATTGGCGCTATCCTTCTCCCGGCCCTGCAGGAGATCGGCATAACGGTCAAGCGTAAGGTATTTCAAACGTTTGCGCCATACCTCACGACGATCAGCATCAGATGCGGGGAAATCGATTATTTCCGTATCAAGATTGGCGGACTCATCAATTGAAAAGTCAAATGGCTTTGACAGTATATCTTTATAGATACGTTCGGCTTCGGGTAAGCGCTTTTTCAGAATAGCGGAAACCGCGGGAACGAACTGAACCTTTCCGCCTTTGATCTCCTCATCCAGTTTTGTTTCAAACTTACGGAGTTCATTGATGTCGGATTTCAGCAAAATATTCTTCTGTGGATCGATTTTTTCCGATACCAGGAAACGGTTAAAAATCTCTTTTGAAAAAGCGTCATCGATTTTTTTCGGGCTGAAATGAACCTGCGACAACATCTCTCCGACATTATGCAGAATCTTTTCATACCTGTCGGGGGGATTCATAATACCCAGGCCTGAAGAACGCAGCCCGATCACCAGGCCGGCAACAACAAGCAATACGATAACCGGGAGATTCCTTTTATTAAACATATTTTTAAATGCTTTGGTCATTGAATCAAAAATAACGATAAAAAACGGGGCTTGTTGCCATATAAGATAGTATTAACAAAGGCAGGGAGTAAAAAAATTACGCCAGGGCAGACTGAACTCCATAAAAAAAGCCCGGAAATAAATTCCGGGCCTGGGTGACTGACCGGGCTCGAACCGGCGACCCTCAGAACCACAATCTGATGCTCTAACCAACTGAGCTACAATCACCATTTGCGGGTGTAAAATTAGGAGAAAACATGATCTCTTCAAAAACAAGTTTAAATTTTTCGAATTAGTTTTTATTTCAACTTTCTTTGCAGCCCTAAAGCAGTCTGTTGATGAGTCCATGGTTGTTATTGATTCCGGTTATTTCTGCATTTATAGGCTATTTCACCAATTGGGTCGCCATAAAGATGCTGTTTCACCCTCGTGAGCCCAAAAGATTTCTGGGTATCACCGTACAGGGGATCTTTCCCAAACGTCAGTTACAGTTTGCCGAAAAACTCGGAAAGCTGGTTAGCCAGGAGTTGCTTTCGTTTGAAGACATCGAACAACGGATAACCAGTCCCGACAAAATGAAAGCGCTGATGCCGGCAGTGGAAGCGCATATTGATAATTTTCTCCGGAATAAACTGGGCGCAGAGATGCCCATGATTGCCATGTTCATCGGCGAAAAAACAATAGCCGACATGAAAGCGGTTTTCATGAAGGAACTGGAACAGATCTTTCCCTCTCTGTTACATGATTATATCGGCAGCCTTAAAGCCGACCTCGATCTGGAAGCCATCGTTGTGGAGAAAGTCTCCTCTTTTTCCACTGATAAACTCGAATCGATCCTGTACCAGATCATGGCTAAAGAGTTTCGCTTTGTTGAACTTATCGGCGCTGTACTGGGTTTTCTTATCGGACTGGTACAGATCCTGATCACCCTGCTCACCACTTAACACGTTTATTTACCATTTAACATTTCCTAAACACCTGCTGCGAAGGTATTTTAGTTAAAGATCATCTAATTCCTGACCGTTTATCCCATGTCATAAAATTGTCATCATAAACAGTCTGAACTTTGCAATCAATTATAAACATCCACTTAATGAAACAGTTGTTATTCACGTTCTTTTCTTTGTTGATTCTGTCCAGCGCTTATTCCCAGGTACCTGGTCGTGCCGGTGGGGGCGGCCAGTTGAACATCGGACGCTTTTATGGAAAGATAGTAGATCAGAAAACCGGCAATCCTATCGAAGCAGCTACAGTGCAATTGTCATCCACTACAATAGATCGTGAAACCAAAGCCCGCAAGGATACTGTGCTGGGTGGAATGTTTACGTCGAAAAACGGTGATTTCAGCCTGCCTAACCTTCCTGTAATGGGCAAGTTCAAACTGGAAATATCAGCCATCGGTTATAAACCATTTTCGCGTGACCTGGCATTTGACCTTCGTGCCGGACAGGGCGACCCAGCCATGGCAATGGCTGCGGTGGATAAAGACCTTGGCAACCTGGCCCTTGAAGAAGATGCCGACCTGCTGGAAAGTGTAACCGTTACCGGTAGCAAGCCCCTTATGCAAATGGGAATTGACCGGAAAATTTTCAACGTAGAAAAAAATATCAATTCATCCGGAGGTTCGGCCGTAGATGTTATGCGCAATGTGCCTACCCTGAATGTAGATATCGATGGTAATGTAACCATGCGCAACAGCGCTCCGCAGATATTTGTCGATGGCCGAATCAGTACGCTCACCCTGGAACAGATACCTGCTGATGCCATTGAAAGTGTGGAACTGATCACCAATCCATCTGCAAAGTTTGATGCCAGTGGCGGCCAGTCGGGAATTCTGAACATCGTTCTGAAGAAAACCCGTAAGGTGGGCTACAATGGTGGCATTCGCGCCGGTATCGACTCACGCGCACGCGTTAATCTTGGAGGAGATATTAATGTTCGCCAGGGTAAATTCAATGTTTTTGCCAGTGGAATGTATAACCAGCGCAAATCCATCAGTTGGGGGGAAACCGATCGGCTGAACTTTATTGATGATACCCGTACGGTTCAGAAAAATGATGCGGAGAATTTAGGCGCCTTTGCCTTCGGCCGCTTTGGAGTAGATTACTTCCTGGATAACCGCAATACGTTTACCATCACCCAGTCGCTGGTGCGGGGGAACTTCAATTCAGAGAATTTCAATAATTCAGTCATCAATAACCTGAACCCTGAAACTTTTTTTGAAACGCAGTACCGGAACTCTATCAGTGAATTCGAATTCCGCAATTACGGAACCATGCTGAGCTACAAACACCTTTTTGCACAGCCCGGTAAGGAAGTTACTGCAGATGTCAACTTTAACAGAAGCCGCAACAGCAACGTTTCTGATATTCGTTTCCGGTCGTTTGAAGATTTATTAATGACCAATCCTAAATCGCCGGAAGGCTTACAATCGATCAACGGTGGCGGTAAAAACAATTTTTTCACCGGCCAGGTTGATTATGTGAATCCTATCAATGAAAGCATGAAGTGGGAAGGTGGTTTAAGAGCCCAGGTAAGAACGTTTTCCAGCAATCAGCTCAATGCGCTGGATGGTGTGGCCAAACCTAATCTTGATAACAGTTTTGAATATACGGATTACGTGTATGCGGCATATGCCACTTTCTCTCAGAAAGTGCAGGACAAGTTCAATTATCAGTTAGGTTTACGCGCCGAAAGTTCAAGTTATAGCGGCGAACAGATCGGAAAAGCGGAATATAAGAATGAATTTCCGATCAGCTTATTTCCAAGTGTATTCGTTACCAAACAACTGAATGAAAACCAGGATATTCAATTGAATTACAGTCGCCGGATCAACCGTCCGAATTTCTTCCAGTTGATGCCCAATACCGACTATTCTGATCCATTGAATTACCAGACCGGAAATCCCGCGCTTAAGCCGGAATTCACCAACTCGCTGGAATTATCGTATCAGAATACCTACGGGGAAAAAAGAAACACTTTCCTGGCCACGCTGTTTGGTAAATACACCACCAACCTTATATCCCGTTATCAGGAAAGAAGGCAACTGGGCGAAAGCGATACGCTGGCATTTGTATCAACCTGGGAGAATGCCAATGCGGCTTATGCCGGTGGCCTGGAGCTTGTTTTCCGGAATAACTTTTTCAAATGGTGGGAATTCAATCTGAATACCAACGTATATTATTCAAAGATCGATGGAGCCAATATCGCTTCAGACCTGAATAATGAGCGCGTAAGCTCTTTCACCAAACTGAACAATACCTTTAAGATCAAAGGTGGCTGGAGCGTACAGCTCAGCGCCGATTACCAGTCGAAAAGCGCTTTACCGGTATCTACCAGCAACAGCGGTGGCGGTGGCGGACGCGGCGGTGGCGGCGGCTGGATGGGTGGATCACCCTCCACCACCCAGGGCTATATTGCTGCCAACTATGGCGCTGACCTTGGCCTGAGAAAAGATTTCAAGATTAAAAACAACCAGGCGAATGTTTCCGTCAACTTCAGCGATATCTTCCGTCCACGCCGGTATTTCGTTCATTCCGAATCGACCGGTTTTGTACAGGACGACTGGAGAAGAAGGGATCCGCAAATAGTACGGGTAAACTTCAGCTACCGTTTTGGAAAGTTCGATGCCGCCCTGTTCAAGAGAAAGAATATGCGGGGCGAATCTGAAGGCATGCAAAACAGTATGCAGGGTATTCAGTAAAAATTTTTTACAAATTCCTATAGCCTCCCCTAACCGGGAGGCTTTTTTATTCGTGAAGAACGGAGAAAGAGGCTCACAGTTTTGTCGGCACAAAAAAAAATTCGCATATGGTATCAATAACCATCGGGAGTTGGTATTTTGAAAGCTAATTTATTTGCATGACCTATCTCGCGTTGGGCGATTCGTACACCATCGGTGAAGCTGTTCCCTTATATGAAAATTTTCCCATGCAACTGGTTCAGGAATTGCGGAAAAGCGGCGTTCCTGCTGCTGCACCGGAAATATTGGCAAGGACCGGCTGGACAACCAATGAACTGATCAGTGCGATGGACCAATATATTTTTGCCGGTCCTTACGACCTGGTGACCCTCCTGATCGGAGTGAATAATGAGTACCGGGGAAGAACAACCGAAAACTTTCTTTCGGAGTTTGATGTGTTGGTCAACAGGGCTGTAAGGCTGTGCAGGAAGGGAAAAAATGGACTGGTAGTGCTCAGCATTCCCGATTACAGTGTTATACCTTTTGCCCGGGATTTAAACCGGGAGTCTATCCGTACACGTATCGACGCGTTCAATGCCGAATGTAAGGCTTACTGCAATACTCACAACATTCGTTTTCTCGATATAACCGAAACAACCCGCGGTTTCAGCACAGACAATGATTTTCTCGCAGCAGATGCCCTGCATTATTCCGCGAAAACCTATCTTCACTGGGCAAAAATGCTCAGCGAAATTATACCACATGAACAGCCTTAACCTCCGGGAAAAATTTGCCGGCTTTGTATTGATTGCTATCGGAAGTATTTATTTAATACTGTTTCTTATTTCATTTGCCGGCAATCAGGCCAATGTGGTGAATATGGATGAAAAGGATATTCGCATCAACCGCTATGAATTGCTGGGTTATATTCGTTCGATGCTGATTATATTTTATACAATTTTAGGGGCTGTTTTGCTCTTCCGCGTTCGTAAAGCCGGATGGATATTCAGCCTGGCTATTCTGCCGGTATTCCTGATTATGCTTGGTGGAGGATGGTACCAGCTTATTCAGCTCGAACTGATAGATTTTACATTGATCTTACTTATTCTTGGAACGGTGATCATGGTATTGACCGTATTGTTTCTGCTTCTTCCATCATGCCGCAGAAAACTGGGGCTGCAAAAGCGTGATTATAGTATTACCCTGGTACTTGCAGTGGTTAATCTGGTCGTATTCTTTCTGCTATAAAATATTTTCCGGGCTGAAGGAATATTGTTTTTTCAGGATTTTCAACAGTTCATCGAGACTTTCGTCTTCGGTGGATTCAACAGGCAACCCTTTTTCCCATTGATCCAGCGCTTTTTTGATTTTTCTGCGCTGAAGGTCGGAGAGTTGATTGAGGTACTCCTCAGATAACTCCAGTTTACGGTCGAAGATTTTTGAAGAATGTTCATAAACCAGGGCCTTTTCCCGCCGGATTTCATCTTCCGATGCTGCCATGCTCAACAGTTCTTCCTTTCCAAGGGCAACATCATAGGGACCAGGTTGCATGATCAGCTTCGAAACAACGGGTGCCGTTTCAATAATAATAATAAGTAAGGTAAGCAGTAAACTCGCCCAGTATACACTGCTTTCCTGATCATGCAGATCGCTGAGGGCTTTATTCCTTTCCAGAAAACCAATATTGCTACGCAGGGAGGCCCTGAATTGTTCTCCTGATTCAGCCATTATTCTTTTTGAGTTCAGCAGAATACTGTCCTGCACAGCAATTTGCGTAGCCAGGAGTTTAAGCTCGGGCTGATATTGTTGCGCTGATTGGTTATAGGCCTCCATTTTCAGGCGTGTGAGCTGTTCAATGCCTCTCCTCCCCGATCCTCCTGTACCATCGGCTTCCCGAACATAGGCCTGCTGCAACTGATAAAGGGTATCTTCCACGGCACTTTTACGCTGAAGCAGGCGGCTCCGCTCCTGGTTTGCCGTTTCCATACGCGCTGAATGTGCAACCTGAACCAGGCTATCGTTCAGCAACCCTTTAGCATGCATGTTTTCTTCAACCTTAACCTGTATTTCCTTTTCAAAAAGTCGCAGTTCGAGAGGCCTTGCGATGGTGAATCCGATCAATACCGCCAGTATAATGCGCGGCACGGCAAGCCAGAATTGTTTAGTCCGCGACACACCGTATTTACGCATAGTGCTGACCAGAAAACGGTCAAAATTGAAAATGATCAATCCCCAGATCAGACCGAAGAGAAGAGCTGCCGGCAGACTTTCAAAAACACTGTAGAGGGCATAGCCGCCCGCTGCTGCCGCCAGGACGAAGGTTGCCAGCAATACACCGCCCAGGCCGCTATATTTACTATGTTCCGAAGGAAATTGTCGGAGGAGACGCTGATGAGCACCGGCGCGCCACCATAGAAAGCGATTTTCCG
>JAEYRC010000193.1 GCA_023409675.1 Bacteroidota bacterium | reverse complement strand
CGAAAATCTGCGGGAACCATACTTAATTCAAAGCTCTTTACCTGACTTTCAAGTCATGAAAGCCGCTAAAACTTCTACCGAATAAATCCACTGCCTTTACCTCCACTTTATAATCCCCCGCATCCAGTGTAGCCGGCACAGGAGCCCACCATAAATGCGTACTGTTTACCGGAACACTGGGCCGGCGATAAGGCAACAGGGTATCACTTTTATCCCACTCAAAAAGTCGTCCGGTATATACTGGGTCCGCAGCTGATATGAAATTCATTTTCTGCCACTCGCCCTCTCCTATCCTTATCTGGACATCACTGTCGGGCCTTCCCATATAAAAATTAACATAGAACCGGGCAGAGGTTCTGCGTCGCTCCTGTATTACACGTGGACCGTGAATATCCATCTGGCGGGAAGCCGGCGATCCGGCAACCTTATAATCAATCGTATATTCATTACCGTTAATGTTAAGAAAGGCATAGCCCTTCGGTGTTCCGTCGCGCATCACTGCAACGGGTACATTGTTACTATCCGGTAGTCCGGAGTACCAGTCGCCCGATGTTGTACCGGCATTGTATTCATGCAAAGGACGCTTTCCCTCCCATCCGTCTTCACCGGTAAACAGGTCGTTACGCTGTAAATGGGTATGAGCCGACATGATGAGTACATTTTGAAAATCCTTCAGCAGTTCAAATAATTCCTTGCGGTCTTCCGGCCGAAAGTTGGATTCCGGGTTATTTAATGGAATATGAAATGCGAGAACCACCAGCCGGTCTTTCGGTACCAGAGCCAGATTATTTCGTATGAATGCCATCTGACCGGGCCGGAATCCTCCATAATATCCCCGGTTGTCGCGGGGATCGGGATAGAGCACATCATCGAGGATCAGAAAATGCGCTTTACCATAATTATAGGAATAGTTAGCTGGTCCAAAATTGCGCTCAAAAGTTTCATCTGACAGGGAATCTGCAGTAGCATCATAATTCAGGTCATGATTTCCCAAAACATTATACCAGGGGATGCCGATTCTCGACACAGATTCAATATAGGGTTGATGCAAACTCAGGTCATCCCCAACTATATCACCCAGACTTATCCCAAACCGATAGCCTGAAATGCCGGTAAGTTCATTCACGATTCCCCGGTCGAAATAATCCACCTCTTCCTTTGTATAGGGTTGTGGATCTCCAAAAACAATGGCGCTGAACTGCAACTCATCTTCAGCGGGTATTAGTGGAAAGTCCAATGAAGCAGGTAGTTTACCAGTCGGCTCCACACCAGGATACTTAAATTCCGCCGGTGACCCCTTAGGTTTATGTATATAATAAAACTGCGGTTGCCGCATTGCGTTAGAGGGAACTTCGTAGCCTGAAGGTTTTATCACAAAGATGATATTATCTTCCCCCACCGGAAGTGTATAGCGACCGTTTTTGTCTGTAACCACCACATCAATGCCATTGGATACACCTACCCCGGCAATGCCGCGTTCGCGGCGTTCTTTCTTATTATTTTTGTTTGCATCTTCATATACAGTACCGCTAATCGTTTGCGCGTGCAGGTTAAAACAGGCAGAACAAAGTATAAGGAGTAAGAGTTTTAATTTCATTTTCAGATTTTCTGTATGATTATAATAAGTTCCCGAAGTTGGCGCTGATGTTGAGCAGATTAACGCAGATAAACCAGACCCATTCAGATCTGCGGTAACACAATCTTATCTGCACACAACGTCGGGAACCTTTATTGCATGGAGCAGCTCACTTATTTTTCCCACCAAACTTTAATATTAATATCATCGCCTCCCATCTGCTGAACTGCCTGGGTATAGTTATCCGTATTTGTCGAACGAATATTGATCGGATAATAATAACGCACCGGCATCTGCTGATTATTCAGCATGAACGGCGTTTTAGGAAGATCGGGATAACCGGTGCGCCGGTGCTCGAACCACTGCTGATAATCGACAAAAAAGAGCGCCAGGTACTTTTGCGTATGGATGCGCTCCAGCGTTCCGTCAAAAGCGGCAAGGGGATTATCAAAATAATCTGCCGGTAATGCAGTGCCCCATTGTTCAGCAGAGGCTTTAACACCTTTCTCATAGGCAGCCTCCGCTAATGCGGTTTCACCATTTTGCTGATGGACCTCAGCTTTGATGAACTCCACCTCGGCATAGGGCAAAATGGGAACAGTCATCGGGGCGGTCACCAGTTGCACATTCAGGTTAGAAGGCAGGAAATCAAACTGATTGGTATTACCATCATAACCGCCCGGAATGCCTTTATACCCAATGGTTGCCGAGCCATCGAGGGTACGCGCCTGGCTTAGCCATACTTCCCGGCGGGGATCATCAACTTCATTCAGCCGGTCTACAAAATATTCGCCCGCGGCGCGAAAAGCGGTAAAATCAACGGCTCTTCCCCATGGAGAAACCATAGGCGTTATGCCGCTGACATCTAAAACAGCATCTTCCGCATTGGAGTTGAAAATCGGGTAAGTTGTCGGATCACTGATCATCTGCTGCAGGGTACTGAATGAATTCATTTCCGCCCGTTTGCTAACGCGCAGCAGCAACCGCATTCTTAACGAATTGGTGAATTTTTTCCAGCGGCTGATATTGTTATTAAAAAGTATTTCCGTACCAAATGCCATTGGTCGGGTCGCATCATACAGTGTGTTGGCCCGTTCAAGGTCGGCAAGAATCTTTGTATAGATCTGTTGCTGGGTATTGAATGAAGGCCGCAATATTCCCTCATCTCCCCGGGCAGCTTCTTCCATCGGCACATCGCCAAATGCATCGGTAAGAATGGAATATACCCATGCGTTAAGCGTAAGCGCAATAGCCTGGTAGTTCACTTCATTCAGTTGTTCAGCAGCATTGTACATTTCCTTGATATTGGTTATCCAGCGGTAACTGGTATTCCAAAGGCCGGAACCAGAATTTTCGGAAATATCATACACATGAATCCCTCCGGAAGCCGCGGGGAACGGCACTTTCACCTGCATCAGGTGAAAATTGAAATCATCGGCTTTACCCACATAATAACTGGATAGGTTATACAGGGTTGGATTCAACAGCGTACCCGGACTGATCTGGGAAATCCGGTTCGGATCGGTATTGATCTCTTCAAAATCTTTGGTACAGGAGCTTATGGAAAATAAACCAAAGCATATTATAACAAGGGCCAGTTTGCGTATCATAAAATTTTCATTGAAGGTTGTAGTAATCAGAATTTCAGCGTAACGTTAATTCCCATGGTTCGTTGAGATGGCATCTGCCCCATTTCGATACCGGGAAGAATAACGGATCCGTTGAGCGCCGCGGTTTCAGGATCAAAGATCGGGAAGCTCGAGATCAGCAAAAGATCCCGGCCATACAGGGCTACCGTCACCTGCTGAAAAGCAGTCTTGTTCAGCACCTTATTCGGCAGGCTGTACGATAACCTGGCTTCACGAAGTTTCAGGAAGGAAGCATCATGCGAATTGGCTTCCACATTAGCCCTTCTGTAATATTCGCGGTAAAAGTCAGCCGGAATAACTTTGGTGGTGTTCGGAGAGAACTTTCCATCTGGCTCCCGAACTACGCCTTCCCCAATGATATAGTTTTCTTCACGACCCCGGAGTGATTGCACCAGTTTACCCTGCTCCATCATTTTATGGAAGGATTGGGAATAAATGATACCGCCATACTGTCCGTCGATCAGAAAACTGAAGCGCACATTTTTATACGCGAATTCATTATTAATACCGCCCTTCCATTTCGGATAGGCTGAACCGATATAGGAAATTTCTGCTGGTCTTTCCGGTAAACCATTTGTTCTGTAGATGATCTCTCCGGCATCATTGCGTACAAATCCAAATCCATAGATGTCTCCTGTAGTTCCTCCGATACGCGCCTGCAGCGTGGCATTACCACCATAACCAATATCCTGTTTTCCATCCATCCCTTCCGTAAGTTCCAATACGCGGTTTTGATTGGTTGACCAGGTGATAAAGGTATTCCACTGAAAATCCGGTGTTTTTACCGGCTGTCCCGATAACAACAGCTCCAGTCCACGGTTGCGGATTTTTCCGCCATTCATAACCGCGCGGCTATACCCCGTTGTCTGATCAAGGGGAACTTCCAGGATCTGATTCTCCGTAATGTTATGATAGTATGTTGCATCCAAACCAATACGACCTTTCAGGAAACGCAGGTCGAGACCGGTTTCATAGCTGGTTGAAATTTCGGGTTTGAAATCGGTGTTATGCAATAAGGTGGGCACCGATCCGGAGCTGGGAAATTCGCTGGTGCCATAGTATTTGCGGGTGCGGTAGGGATCCGTATCGTTACCAACCTGTGCCGCCGCGATCCGGAATTTAGCAAATGAGATCGCTGCCGGTAGCTGGAACAATTCATTCAATACAAAGCTGCTGCTCACTGAGGGGTAAAAGAAAGAATTGTTGTGCAGGGGCAGCGTACTGCTCCAGTCATTGCGACCGGTGATATCCAGAAATATGCGGTTCTTATAACTCAGTGAAGCGAGCCCGTACAAACTGTTTACATTTTTGTTGCGGTCGGTAGTATTTACTACGGGATTGCCAATGCCGTTGGCCAGCATATAAACATTGGGTATAACCAGTCCGTCGACATAGCTGTTAACCAGGTCATAGCGTCTCATCAGGGCATTACCACCCGCAGATGCCGAGAACTGGAAGTCACTGAACGTTTTTCTGTAGGTAAGCAGGAAGTCGGAATTCACTTCCGAAAAATTGATCTGCTGTTCCTTATAATATCCGTACTGAAAATTCGCTGAGCTGTATGGTCGGCGGGTTTCCCGGTTTTCCATGCTGATATCGGCGCCGGTTCTGACCATCAGTTCAAGGTTCTCATGGATGGAGTAGTTGGCTGAAATGGTTCCTACGACCTGGTTGCTGCGAACGCCATTGGTCATCTCATAGGCGATCAGGTAGGGGTTATCGATAAAGGAACTAAAAGGATGAATCTGATCCCGCAGCACCGCGGTGCGTTTCCAGACCGGCCGATACCAGTCAAGGTCAACATTCGGATTCTGGAAGATCATAAAATAGCCAATCGACTGATTGTTATAGCCTGTCGCCGGAAGATTATCACTTTGCTTATTGGTAAAATTGATTTTTGAATTGAGCTTAAGTTTCTCCGACACCTGGAAGTTCACACTAACGGCGGCATTTATGCGCTCAAAGCCCGTATTGGGCATAATCCATTCATTTTTGGTATGGGTAAGCGAAGCTCTGGCAGAAGACCTGTCACTACCTCCTTCCAGCGAAATATTATTGCTGGTGGTAAAACCGGTTCTCCAGAACCCCTTGATATTATCTTCATAGGGTCTCCATAAGGTTCGCACATCTCCACGGCCCTCATTCACCGGATCATACTGATAATACATCTGTCCGTCGAAACGCGGACCAAACGCGCTGCTGGTTCCACTGGTACTCGCGCCATCTTCAGTTGCGCCATAGGAATAATATTTTTCGCCGGCTGAATTATATTGCAGGCCGGTTCCCTGTCCGTATTCATACTGGTAATCGGGCCATTTCAATACATTATTAAAACTTGTATTGGAATTGATGGTGATACCCAGCCCTTTTCCTTTTCGTGCACCACTTTTGGTCGTGATCAGCAGGGCGCCGTTTGCGGCACGTGATCCGTATAAAGCGGTAGCGCTGGGGCCTTTGAGTACAGTAATGCTTTCGATGTCATCGGGGTTGATATCACTGATGCCATTTCCAAAATCGATCGGAACATCGTTTCCTGCTCCCGCGCCATAGGCATTGCCCACTCCTGAGGAGGTCATATTTGAATTCATCGGCACACCATCGAGTACAATCAGCGCGTTATTGCCTTCCGGATTCAGCGAAGCATCTCCGCGTAGCGTAACCCGAACCGAATTCAGCGGCCCGGAACCCGGAGAGATCATGCTCAGACCGGCAACCTTTCCTGAAAGTGAATTGACGAAATTGTTTGACCGCGCATCATTTACCTGCGTGGAACTGATCGTTTGCGCGGCATAACCCAGCGCTTTTTCTTCCCGTTTAATACCCAATGCGGTAACGATCACCTCACTCAGGTCTTCGGAATCAGCGCTTAAGGTGATGGCTATATCCGTTGATGCGGCTGTACGTTCCAGCACCTGTTCGGCATAACCGACATGCGTGAACCGAAGCGTATATCCTCCGGAAGTATTTACATTGGTAAAACTGAATTTACCACTGGCATCCGTGGTGGCGGATTTGGGCTGTGCAATAGATTTTTCCTGCAACTGCACGGTCACCCCGGCCACAGGTTGTCCATCGGATGAGCGTACGGTACCACCTACCGTTGACCCGGTTTGCGCGGCCAGGCCACAGGGAATTAAAAAAGCCAGTAACAGGCTTAAGAAGCGTACTGGCAAGCTGTGTCGGTTAATCAGGTAAAGCTTGATCATGATTACAGGTTATGTTGATAGAATAGGTAACAGTTACGGGTATCCGCTAAAATCGGGCAAATGTATCTGAGGAAATCCAGCAATCAAGTTTAAGAAATTGTAAACTACAGCTGCGTTCAGGGTGGGATTTAAGGTGCTGTTATTTCCTCAATTAAATTACGGAATTAATGCATTCAGTTATAAAACTTCTTTTCCACTACGCGGGGAAAAATTTATCATTGTTTAAGCAACGAATAAATCCTGGTTTCCATAAAGTATTGCAGTTGATTATCGTGTAGAAGTGCTGAGTACTACGTGGTAGCAGAAACCTGAAGTACATGAACACAATTCCGGATTTCATCTTCATCCGCAATGTTAACTGTACCGATATCGAGTATATTGGGATTGGAAAATTGGATAAGCGAGGGACTGATTTTTCGGGCGCTGGTATGAAACTCATACGCTCCTGTATGTTCACGAAGGGTTGCGATATTGTTCGATCGAACACCTGCACCAGGCATGATGCTGATCCGCTCATCGGCCCACTGAACAAGTTGCTGCAGCATGCCTGCTCCTTCGGGTGCCGAAGATTTTAATCCGGACGTCAGTATTCGGGTACAACCTGCATCAATAACCGCTTCCAGCGCTTCCCTGGGATTGGGTACGGCATCAAAGGCCCGGTTGCAGGTCACTTCCATGGGATAGGCAAGATCAACGATCCGGCGCATACGATCCGCATCAATTTCACCCGACTGCAACTGCACCCCTATAGATATGCCGTCACATTGTAAAGATTTACACATCCGGATATCGTGCAGCATCATAGCAAATTCATCCTCATCGTACCAGCAATGTCCTCCACGCGGACGAATGATGGGAAACAGTTCGATCTGTACCGCTTCACGGGTTTGCAGAATAGCCCCATAGGATGGCGTGGTGCCTCCATCCGAAGGATTATCGCAAAGTTCTACCCGCTGCGCGCCAGCCTTTTGGGCAACAATACAGGATTGAATATTGAATGCGCAGATCTCCAGTTTCGGTTGTGGCATAGGAGGTGTTTAATATATATTTTCCGCAGTGTATAATTTTGTTTCTTTCCGGCTCTTCACCGCATAGGTAAAGCCTTTCTGCAGGGCGAAGGCGCCATACTGACCTTTTTTGTTGATGGCAATAAACCCGACCTGGATCGATTTGGATTTTTCCGGGCTGCGCCGGATAATGCGCGTAACAGCTTCTTTACAGGCATCTTTGGGTGAATAACCCTGGCGCATCAGTTCTACCACCAGATGCGACCCCACAATCCGAACTACTTCCTCCCCAACACCCGTGGAG
>JAEYRC010000165.1 GCA_023409675.1 Bacteroidota bacterium | reverse complement strand
CCCTTATACACATACAAGTCAGCGCCATCGATTTCCCAGATTTCCGTGCACACCGCATCCAGAAAATACCGGTCGTGGGTTACCAGCAAAAGGGTAACTTTTTCCTGGTTCAGGTAATGTTCGAGCCATTCTACCATGGATATGTCGAGGTGATTGGTAGGCTCATCCATGATCAGCTAAACATGCCGGTGTTCAAATCCAATATCGATAAGTGTTCTGGCCAGGGAAACCCGCTTCCGCTGACCGCCGGATAAATTACTGACAACCTTATTGAGGTGGTGAATATTCAGTTTACCCAGGATCTGTTTCACTTTTGAATCAAAATCCCAGGCATTAAGTTCATCCATAACGATCAATGCCTCGGTGATCTTTTCCTGGTCTTCCGCATCGCTGGCGGCTTCATACGCCCTGATCGCATTGATGACCGGGTGATTATGATGAAAAATATTATCGAGAATTGTTCCGTCTTCATTGAACTCAGGTTCCTGTTCAAACAGGGCGACAGTTACATCTTTATTGATCCATACCGTACCGTTTTCGGCGGTTTCGCGGCCGGAGAGAATTTTCAGCAGGGTCGATTTGCCACTGCCATTCCGCGCGATCAGGGCTATTTTATCTTTTTCCTCTATGTTGAAACTAATATCGCTGAACAGGGTCCGGGTACCGAAAGACTTACTGATCTTCTCCACAGAAACATAATGCATGCCGCAAAGATATCCTGAATATTCGGAATTGAGTCGATGGCCAATCTGAACAGGAATGAACAAAATTGATGAAGGCTAATTTTTGTAAATTGCCAACCGTATGATTTTGGATGTGGATCATAGTGTCCTGCTTATTTCTTGGATTTTTTACGGTTTCTTACACAGCGCCCTCGCTGCTACCCGCGTCAAAAGCTTTTTCAGCACGCTTCTTGGGGCCTATTTTCGTTATTACAGGTTGTTTTATTCCATATTTGCGGCTATTTCCCTTGCCGTGATCCTGATATACCAGTATTCTTTCTATTCCCCGCTACTGCTTCAGGTTCCGGAGCCGGTACGCTGGTTAATGATTCCTTTTTTGCTGGCCGGTTTGCTGATAATGGCAATTTGCATCCGGAAATATTTTTATTACCTGAGTGGTATCGATGTGTTATTTCCCAAACCTGCTGAGACAAAACTGGATACCGGAGGTATTCATCAATATGTGCGGCATCCCCTGTATTCGGGAACTCTGCTTACGATCTGGGCATTGCTGATCCTCTTTCCTTATTCGAATAACCTGATCGCGGCGACGGTTATTACAGCCTATACCATTTTGGGGGCAGGTTTTGAAGAACGCAAACTGATCAGGCAGTTTGGCTCAGCCTATATCGACTATAAACATAAGGTCCCCATGCTGATTCCATTCCTTTTCCGGAAAAAGATACTAAACAATTAATGGCTTTCCCGTATGAACCGGCTTAATTCTTCCCATAAACTAAGTATAATCTATTTCATCTTCGGGATATGTTACATCTTTCTGTCAGACTATGCCACCCTTGTTTTTGCAGGTGATGACCTGGAGGCTTACTATCGCATGCAGAATTATAAGGGGGTGGTATTTTTCCTGGTTTCCGCTTTGCTCGTTTATTTCACCAGTAAAAAACTGTTTGCTTCCATCACCAAAGCAAATGTGGAGCAGGAAAAAGCGCTCAAGCGGTACAATTCCCTTTTCCAGGCCACTAATGATGCCATCCGCGATATCAATCTGGAAACCAATCAATGCTATACCAGTAAAAGTTTACAGGAAAATTTTGGATTTACACCGGAAGCCGTGTCGAACGGTTACAGCTGGTGGACAGATGCCATTCATCCTGCAGACCGCGACCGGGTGATAGCGAAGATGGAGCATGACCTGCTGAACGGCTCCACCATCTGGCAGGAAGAATACCGGTTTGTATGTGCTAACGGTGAAGTAAAAACGATTTTTGACCGCGGAATAATTCTGAGGGATGAAGCCGGAATTCCTTTCCGCATGATCGGCTCCATGCAGGATGTAACCATACAGCGTAACCTGCAGCAAGCCTTTACCGATGAAAAGATCAAACACCGCAATGAAATGGCCCGCGGCGTCATTAACGCGCAGGAGCAGGAGCGACGCAGGATTGGTCTCGAACTTCATGATAATATCAGTCAGTTGCTGGGTGTTGTGAAACTCTATATTGAAAACGCGCTTTCTGATCCGAACAATAAGGAAGAGATGCTGAAGAAAAGTTCTGCCTATCTTATGGATGTGATCGGCGAGATCCGGCAATTATCAAAATCTCTCTCTCCTTCGGCCCTGATCGATATCGGATTGATCGATTCTATCTATGATCTGGCTGAAAATATGCAGGAAACTAAAAACATCACGGTGGATATCGATTGTACCCAGTGTAATGAAAGAGATATTCCTGCTGAAAAAAAACTGGTCATCTTCCGGATACTGCAGGATCAGTTCAGGCATATTGCTGAATATTCACATGCTGATACCATAGGAATTGATTTGTCGATGCAGGCTGAAGTGATTACCCTCATTATTGAAGATAATGGTGAGGGGTGCGTTGGTGCTGATCCGGAAAAAGAAAAAAGTATAGAAAACATCCGTCACCGGCTGGAGATTTTCAATGGCATACTGGAAATTACACCAGCACAGGAAAAAGGCTGCCGGATGAAAGTGGTGTTATGAGACAGTGATCTGCTAACCTTAATAGACAATCGAAATTTTCAGATAGAGTATAGTACGTCATATTCTTCCAAAAAAAGAGCCGCGGTTTCCCGCAGCTCCTAATAAAGTTGAAAACCAACCTGCTGTCAGATCAGTTTAACGTTTACAGCATTCATGCCTTTTTTACCATTCTGCAGATCAAATTCAACACGGTCATTTTCTTTTATTTCATCTATGAGTCCGCTTACGTGTACAAATGTTTCTTTTGCAGAATCATCATGCTTAATAAAACCGAAACCTTTTTCAGTATTGAAAAACTTTACGGTTCCCTGGATTTTGTTGTCCATCATTGAAAATATTAATATTAAAGTAGATATTAAAGATAAGCAATAATTACCAATGACCACCTGATTTAACAGCAGCTTTCATTTTGATGGAAATAGTCTATAATTCGGAAGGATCGAACCTGTTGTCTACCAATACATGCAGTTTTTCTGTGGAGATCTTCGCGCTGACATTGCGCACTCTTCCAAGATATTCGCCATCTACCTGGAAATGTGCGGGGTGACTGCAGCTTATCTCTGCCCGGGCAGTTTGTATGATCTCGATTTTTTCTTCATTAAATGGACCAGGCCGGAAGATTGTTTTGAAGATTTCCGATAGTGCCAGCCTTCGCACAATGACCAGTTCGAACAACCCATCCTGTAATTGTCCTTTTGGATTGATCACCGCGCCGGTGCCGTATTTGCGCGCATTAGCAAGAACCACCATAAAGGCTTTGCGGTGAAGTGTGCCGTTATCCGTTTTCAAGGTTACCCTGATCAGTTCTTTTCGCCAGAAGACCTTAAACAAAACTTTGGCATACCCCAGTTTGCCCCGGATATTTCCGGAATCAAAATATTTGATCAACCGGGCATTCATGCCAATATCCGCCAGGTGCAGACAGATCAGGTCATTGTTAATATTGATAATATCGGTTAGAAGTGATTTGCCATTCAGGATAATGTCTATGCATTCATTCAATGTTGAAGGCAGGTTGAGTTCCTTCGCCATTCCATTGGCGCTGCCCGCAGGGATGATGCCTAGTTTAATCGGGGTACCCATGATAAGTTTAGCAGCCAGGGATACGGTTCCGTCACCACCAACCGCAACAAGTTTCTCCGGAGCAAAGCGGTCAATTAAGGTTTTGATCGCTTGTAGATCGTTATCACCGCACATGTTGTAGTACCGCGCATCCACCCGTTGCAGCAATTGATGCTCCCGGATCTGCTCCTCCCATTTTGGTTTAAACTTTTTACCACCAGATCCCGGATTGATCATGAATAAAATTTTTTCCTTATGATTGGGAGGCATGGTGTATATTTTGTATGACTGTAAGTTAATAAAGCCATCAATCCGGAAAGCAAAATGGGTAAAACATCTTTTTCGATACGGATAAAAAGGAAAGTGCTTCAATTGTTGCGCATTACTAACCGGCCGGTGGTGACCCTGTATCATGGTTATGGTAATGAGCGGCAGATCGTCGTATATGGGCATGTCTTTACCATGAGCCCGCTGCCCAGAAAAAAATATAACCGGAATATCTGGACGAATATCTTCGCGTTGCTGCGCTTGTTTATGGTAAGAACCCCACGGAGCGCGGCACTTGAATTAATAATGGCTGATACAACGCTTTCGGGTAAAATTCAGGATGATGGATTTTTCAGATTTGAATGGAAGCCCGAAACCCCACCTGTCACGGGATGGCATACGGTTAAGGTCAGGCTACTTTCACTGAACGGCAAAAAAATTAAGGGAGAGGTTTCAGGAGATGGCTTTGTTTACGTACCGGATGTTCATCTCTTTGGAATCATTTCTGATATCGATGATACCTTTCTGATTTCCCATTCGGCAAATCTGCGCAAACGATTGTTTGTACTGCTTACCGAAAATGCCCAAACCCGTAAACCCTTCGATGGGGTGGTGAATCATTACCAACGCCTGGCAAGTGGCGGCAGGGGCCCAAATGAAAAGAACCCATTTTTTTATGTAAGCAGCAGCGAATGGAATCTATATCCCTATATCCTCGAATTCTCCAGGGTCAACCATCTTCCACAGGGAGTATATCTTCTTAATCAACTCAAAACCATAAGTCAGGTGTGGAAAACGGGGCAGAACAACCACTCCACAAAGTTCATGCGTATCGTGCGTATCCTGGAAGCTTATCCCGACCAGGCCTTCGTTTTACTGGGTGATGACTCCCAACAGGATCCCGTGATCTACGCTTCGGTGGTGCAGCATTTCAGCAGCCGGATTAAAGCGGTGTACCTCAGAAATGTGTACCATAAAAACCGCGAAGAAGTGTATGCTTCCATCGACAGCATTCGAAATGCCGGTGTGGAGTGCTGCCATTTTACACACAGTTCGGAAGCCGTTAAACATTCAATAGATATCGGGTTGATCGGGGGGGCAGTATATACCTGACCCTGAACATGGAGCGTACTGGCTGCTGTAAAATGAGCCTATCTCAGAAATCGAATTCGAGTATATCCGGGTGATTGAGTATTTCAGCAATGAAGGCTTCGTGATTGGGTTCTGTACCGCTAACAATCCATGAACCGGTGATCTCATTTTTCTTCCGGAGTTGCTTGTCGCGTTTAAACTTCAGGCGATAGGCCTTGAATTTTTCTTCAAAATCTACCAGTATACCTT
>JAEYRC010000143.1 GCA_023409675.1 Bacteroidota bacterium | reverse complement strand
CCCCCGAAGGAAGGGCCAAAAACCGGCGAACCGAATTGCGGGTCGTTCAATAACGCTAAA
Organism: Bacteroidota bacterium; assembly: GCA_023409675.1. Taxonomy (GTDB): domain Bacteria; phylum Bacteroidota; class Bacteroidia; order Chitinophagales; family Chitinophagaceae; genus Flavitalea. The sequence continues at coordinate 4,540 of JAEYRC010000143.1, read as the reverse complement.
CTTAGCGGTAAAAAACTTATTGTTACCAGCTTTTCACCTTCAGGCAGCGGAAGCAGTGGATTATTTTGCATTAAAGTTTAATGAGCGGAGAAGGTCTGTACCAGATTGCGCTGACACAGGTTCCGATGATTGGCGCGGTTCACCGGAAAACCCTGATCGAACATTTCGGATCCGCCAAAGCCATATTCACGGCCAGGACATCGTATCTCGAACGTATAGGAGGAATAGGCGCAACCAGAGCCAGGAGCATCCGGCAATTCACTGATTTCTCCCTTGCCGAAAAGGAACTTCGCTTTATCGAAAAGTATAACATCAAAAAGCTCTTTTTTACCGATGCGGATTTTCCATCCAGATTAAAACACTGCTATGATCCGCCGGTAGTACTGTATTATAAGGGCACCGTAAGCCTGAACAGTGCAAAACTTATCGGCATTGTCGGTACACGGAATAATTCTGAATACGGCAGGGTGATGACGGAAAATATGGTCAGGGAGCTGCAACAGTTCGTCGACCTGGTGATCATCAGCGGCCTGGCCTCGGGAATAGACGCGCTGGCGCATAAATCTGCGATACTGAATGGCATCCCGACCGTGGGCGTATTAGCGCATGGGCTGGATACGATATATCCGGGAAACCACAGTTCCCTCGCCCGCAGTATGTTGCATGAAGGCGGTCTGCTGACCGAATTCCCAAGCAATACGCGCCCCGACCGGCACAATTTTCCCAGCAGAAACCGGATTGTTGCCGGCTTATGCGATGCCCTGGTGGTAATCGAAACCGGAATGAAGGGAGGAAGTATGATAACCGCGGATCTTGCGGTCAGTTACAATCGCGATGTATTCGCCTTCCCAGGAAGGATTACCGATTCCCGGAGCGCAGGCTGCAATTACCTGATACAGCAGCAAAAAGCTGAACTGTTGCTCGATACTACAGGCTTACTCGAAACTATGGGTTGGATCCGGCATTCCCCGGAGCGTGTTTCCCGCCAATCGACCCTGTTTCCGGAACTTTCTGAAAAGGAAAAAATAGTGGTGGATATCCTGACTGATAAAGGACAACTTGGGGTAGATGAGCTTAAATATCTTAGTCGCTTTACGCACAGTGAGCTATCGACTGTTATGCTTGAACTCGAAATGAAAAATGTCATCGAATCCCTGCCCGGGAAAATATTCGGTATCCGTTAACTTTTGCAGGTATGCCCCGCCGTTAAACACAATAGAGTACAATGCTATGCTGTATTCCCCTGTATGCGGCGGATAATTACCTGCTGCCGGTGAATTTCATTTGGAGCGAATTTACCTGTTGTCCTATCTTTGCCTATGGCAACAATAAAGAGCTCCTCTAAGAAGAAATCTCCCCCGACAGACAAATTTTTTGGTGAAGGACTAACCTTCGACGATGTTTTACTCGTTCCTGCCTATTCCCAGGTATTGCCGCGGGAAGTAAGCATTAAAACTAAACTTACCCGTGAAATAGAAATCAATATTCCTATGGTTTCTGCGGCGATGGATACGGTTACAGAAGCCAGTCTGGCCATTGCCCTGGCCCGTGAAGGTGGTGTGGGAATTCTTCATAAAAACATGAGTATTGAACGCCAGGCCGAACAGGTTCGGAAAGTTAAGCGCAGCGAAAGCGGGCTGATCATCGATCCCGTAACGCTGCATGTTGACGCCACGATCGACGACGCCCTTAAGCTGATGAAAGAAAACCGCATCGGTGGAATTCCCATTATCAATAACGGCAATACACTGGTGGGTATTCTTACCAATCGCGACCTTCGGTTTGAGACCGATGGGCGGAAAAAGGTGAGTGAAGTGATGACAAAAGACAATTTGATCACCGCACCTGAAGGGACCGATCTCAAAAAAGCAAAAAAAATCCTCAGCCAGTATAAAATCGAAAAGTTACCGGTCGTTAACCGGTCGGGAAAACTGGTGGGCCTCATCACCTACCGCGATATTCTTCAACTGACCAGTTATCCCAACGCCGTTAAAGACACCTATGGCCGGCTGGTGGCGGGGGCAGCCCTGGGCATTACCAGCGATTTGCTCGATCGGGCAGCCGCGTTGCAGCAGATCGGGGTGGATGTGGTTTGTCTCGACAGCGCACATGGCCACAGCAAAGGTGTGCTGGAAGCGCTGAAAGCCGTAAAGAAGAATTTCAAACAACTGCAGGTGATTGCCGGAAATATCGGCACGGCCGCCGGAGCTAAAGCGCTGGTGGAAGCGGGAGCTGATGCGGTAAAAGTAGGTATAGGACCAGGTTCCATCTGTACTACGCGCATCGTGGCCGGTGCCGGTGTACCCCAGATCACTGCCATCATGGAAGCCGCTTCAGTCTTACACAAACTTCAGGTTCCGCTTATTGCTGATGGCGGTATCCGCTATACGGGCGATATGGTTAAAGCGCTGGCAGCCGGAGCGAATGTTGTTATGATGGGTGGCGTGTTCGCCGGAACGGAGGAAAGTCCGGGTGAAACCATCATTTACGAGGGTCGCAAGTTCAAACAATACCGCGGTATGGGCTCCATCGGTGCTATGAGCCAGGGCAGCGGCGACAGGTATTTCCAGGATGTGGAAGATGACCTGAAAAAATTTGTACCGGAGGGGATCGAAGGCCGGGTCGCCTTCAAAGGAAATCTGAATGAGATTGTATATCAGTATGTGGGTGGCCTAAGGTCAGGAATGGGCTATTGCGGAGCGAAAGATATTGAGGCCTTGCAGCAGGCGCAGTTTGTTCGCATAACCAATGCCGGTATCCGGGAAAGCCATGCGCATGATATCGAGATCACCAGGGAGGCACCCAATTATTCCCGCTAGAACATCTCACTGCCTGCAGAATTTAACGGATTAATACAATGATGCTGAAAGAAACTGCTGGTCCTGCGTTTAGCCAAAGCAGTTCATTATCTTGTCGTAAATTTCCTGCATGAATTTTCGGAGGTGCGCAGTTATACTTTCACTATTAACGGTCATTTTTTTACCTGTTCGGCTTTCAGCGCAGGATCAGGCCGATAGCTGTTCGTTGCAGATCAGCCTGCTTACCTGCAGTCCCGGCCAGGAACTGTATTCCACCTTTGGCCACAGCGCCTTCCGGGTAAAGGATATGCAATCGGGTATCGACATCATCTTCAATTACGGCACCTTTGATTTCTATGATCCACAGTTCTACTCAAAATTTGTATTGGGCAAACTGCTGTATTTCGTATCGGCTGAGCGCTATGAAAATTTCGTTTATTCGTATCAGTTAGAAGGAAGGGGAATCATCGAACAGGTATTGGCGCTTTCCTGTTCGCAGAAAATGCAACTCTTTGCCGCGCTGCGGGAGAATCTGAAAGAAGAAAATAAATTCTACCTCTACGACTTTCTATTCGATAATTGTTCCACACGGCTACGGGATATGCTACAGCAGGAAGGCGGAGCGATTACGTTTGGAAATATACTTCCTGCACAGTCAACAACCTTTCGAAATCTTATTCATCAATACCTGAATGAAGGCGGACAGTACTGGAGCAAATTGGGAATTGACCTGCTGCTGGGCGCCCGCCTCGACCGGCAGATCAGCAGCCGGGAAGCCATGTTTCTTCCCGACTACCTGAAGCTGGGCTTCGACAGTGCCCGAACGGCCGATCAACCGCTTGTTCATTCCACGGTTCAGGTTCAGCGCACCCGCTTTATTCCTGAAAAAAATCCGCTTACCTCCCCGATTGTTTTTACTTCAATCCTCTTGCTATTATTGGTGGTATTGAGTTTCAACAGTTCGCAACGATTTAATGGTTTCCTGAAAATTTTTGATACCGGATTTTTTCTGATCACCGGATTGGTTGGCCTGTTCCTCCTCTTCATGTGGTTCGGAACGGCACATGTGGTGTGTGGCAATAATTTCAACCTGTTGTGGGCAAATCCGGTTAACCTCGTGGCAGCTTTCCTGGTGCAGCGGCATCAGCAAAAATTCAAGCGCTTTTTTAGGATTTTGTCCGTTTGGTACGGACTGGTATTGATAGCATGGTTTTTTCTGCCACAGGAAATGAATCTGGGATTCTTACCCCTGGTGTTGATCCTGTTCTTAAGAAGCTGGCAACGCGCAACGCTATCACGCAAAAATTCCTGATATGAGAAAAGAAATTCAACACGAAAACATTCGTCTGGTCTATCACATGGAAGGTCAGGGTACGACGGTGATGCTGGTACACGGCTTTGGGGAAGATCATGCTGTATTCAATGAGATGCGCGCCTGGTTAAAAAATCAGTTCCGGGTGATCACCCCCGATTTGCCGGGCAGTGGAGAATCCGAATTACCGCAGAAGGAACTGTCGATGGAAAGTCTTGCTGAAGCGTTGGAACAAATCCGACAAACGGAAAAAATCGAACAGTTCATCCTGATCGGGCACAGTATGGGCGGCTACATTACCATGGCTTATGCGGAAAAATACGGACATCGGCTCAAGGGCTATGGCCTGTTTCATTCCACTGCTGCTGCCGATGATGCCGAAAAGAAGAAAACCCGTGAAAAAGCAATTGAATTCATCAAAACCCATGGT
>JAEYRC010000140.1 GCA_023409675.1 Bacteroidota bacterium | reverse complement strand
TACACGACCCTGAAGAATCTGATCAACAGTCATACCCGGAACCTGATAAATTTTATCGGAAGATACCACCGTAGATGCGCTCGGCGATTTATCCCGGCGGTAAGAAGTGTATCCGGTTACGGTTACTTCATTCAGATCTTCTATCGACAGCGTCAACACAATGTTTCCCATATTGGCCGATGCACGCAACTCCCTGCTGCTGTACCCCGAAAAGGAAATCACCAGCATCGCGTTTTCATCTATGCCCGTCAGCACAAAGTTGCCGTTGGCATCAGAGGAGGTTCCCGCATTGCCACCCCTGACCTGGATGGATGCACCCTGAAGGGGTTGTCCCTGCTCATCAATAATGCGGCCCCGCACTTCAATTGCCGCCGCGGCTTCTGAACTCAGTTGATCTGCAGGTTTCAGTTTAACCACCACCGTTTTACCAACAATGGAATAGCCTAATGGCTGATCTTTGAAACATGCCGCTAACACCTGATCCAGGCTCGCATTCCGCACCTCTATCGATACAGGTTTTGCTTTTTTAAGCCATTCGGAATTGTAAAAAAACACGTACCCACTCTGACGTTCAATCTTGGTGAACAAGTGCAGCAGCGGAGTGTTTTCCTCCTTTAAACTAAGACCCTGCGCATCAGTTGCAAAGGTCTGAAATGTAAGACTCAGAAAAAGAACGGTAAGCTTGATCATACGCGCCGTTTTTCGTACAAGGGATAGTACCCCCTTTCTTTTTTTACTCGCAGCAACTAGCATTGGCTTTCGGTTTTATTTCAGAAATAATAAACTCACACATTAAAGCATCTAACATTTATCCTTAAACGAATTACAGATTTCCTGCTTTCAGGGCAGGATGGTTACGGTATTATCGCGGATGCTAAAATTCAGCCCGCTGGTTTCCAGAATGGTCAGCATCTGCCGAAGGGTACTGTTCCGGTCAATACGGCCGCCAAAACGCAATGAAGGTTTTGCCAGGTAATTCACCTCAACATCATACCAGCGCGATACCTGCCGCATCACTTCTTCTACACCGGCCTCGGTGAAACTGAATTTCCCGTTAAGCCAGGCCATAGCTTCCTCCACATCGGCATGCCTTACCAGTTGTATATGTCCATCTCCGCCCATCACCACGATGGCCTGCTGATTTGGTGCCAGTACCAGATGTTGCTTTCCGGTAACTATATTCACCCCGCCTTCCAGCAGGGTGGTCTTTACCGAAGCTTCATCGTTATACGCGTTGATATTAAAGCGGGTACCCGTCACCCGTACCTCCATACCATTCACTTTAACCGTAAAATTCTTTCGAATGTTCTGTTCATTCAGCACAGGCTCTATATTAAAATAGGCTTCACCGGTCATGGTTACTTCGCGACCACCATGGATAAAAGCAGTAGGATAGGTTATGGATGAAGCAACATTAACCTGCACCGTTGACCCATCCGGAAGTGTCAGGCGAAAGGGTTTACTTCCCCGTGGCACCGTGAGGGTGTGGTATTGCACCGCATCTCCGGCGCCGGAATATACCAACTCCCCCGCCGCGGATTTCTCAATCGATACGGCTCCCTCCGTTGCCAGCATTCCGGTACGGGCAGTATCAATAACTAATGTTCGTCCATCCGACAACGTTAGTGTAGCCCTGTTGAGCTGGGGAGCGCTGATATCCGTTGGCGTTGTTTCTTCAACAACAGCCATAGAAGAGGAAGGCTGTGTTTTGCCTGGTGTTAGTATCCTGTACAGGCCAAGTCCGGTTAACAGCAAAAGCACTGCTGCTGCCGCAATACGCCAGGGAATCAGCATACGACGCTTTCGGGCAGGGAGTATTTTTTGTACAAGTGCCGATTTTTCTGCGGCAGTATAAAATGATGCAGCCTCAAGCTGTTCCCATAGTTCACGGAGCGGGCCCGTCAGTTCAGTATCATCTGCCTGTCGGATCAATTGCAACAATTCTCGCTCTTCTGCTTCCGAAAGCGCATGCTCATACCAGCCAGTCAGTAAACTATTCAGCCGTTCGCGGGCATCTTTATCCATCAGAATTCCAAATTTAAATGACCGGCAGACCGGCACTACCAACAAGACACCAATAAAATGAGAAAGGGGCTATAGCAGTAAAAAATATTTTTAAAAAAATTACAGCCGGCCAGATGCGGCCAGGGCCATTAAAAAACAACTCAAACCAGCCTTAATGTACCGTATCAGCGACTGGTTGGCGTACATGATGTATTTCTTAACTGTTTCTTTTGAAAGGGTCATCTGTGTGGCAATCTGTTGATGGGTGAAACCCTGCTTGCGGCTGAGCAGCCAGGCACGTCGTTGCTGTATGGGAAGTTGTTCAATAGCCTGATCAATAAGTCCGGGAGCAAAAGACACATCGTTAGCATCCTCTTGCAGAGTGTCGCGTTGATGTGTCGCGTAAGTTTGATGCTGCATCCGTTCCCGCGCGAGCTTGCGCAACGCATTAAGGGTGTAATTCCGGGATACGATAAACAGGTAGGCCCTGAATTGTTCGATTTCGGCAAGCACTTCGCGGCTCATCCATATTTTCAGAAATACATCCTGAACAAGCTCTTCAGTAGTCTCCCGGTTACGCGTCAACCGGAAAACAAAAGCCGCCAGGATATCAGAATACCTGAAAACCAGTGTCCGGAAAGCCTGCTCATTTCCTTCAGCCACCTGCCGCAGAAGCTTTTTTTCAAAATCAATATCCATCCCGATAGGTACAAAATAAACGAAAAATGCCCGTATCGGCAGCATTGCTTTCTACCGCAGTCGGGTTCAGCATACAGGCATTATTTTTTGGTGACCAGCGCCGGTGCTACTATAAGGCCTGGGTTGCCACGCTCGGTTCATCGTCCGGTAATGCTGTTGAGCTTTTGGCTGCATCTTCATCGGCATTCCGACGGTAATTTATCAGCATATAGGCGATAAGCAGGTTCGGAATCCAGCTCAGCCAGGCAACAATCGAATAGGCTATGATAAAGTCATCAAATGCCATAATGAGTGCCGGCAGGTAAATCCGAAGGGTCACGGCCGACAAACAGGCTGCATAGCTGTAGATCATCATTCGCCGGTGTTCTTCTATCCGGAATTTTCGGATACTGCTATACGCTTTAAGGGTGCTAAGAAACCAAATGATGCCCAGCAGCATGAACCCGGTTGCCGGAATGAAGCCCCCGGTAGAAAAAAAGGATATGCAAAAAGCCGCAAGGGATGCTGTCAGGGCTGCAGCAACATAAATTTTCCCAGCACTTCGATGAAAGCGCGGATACCTTATACGCCAGCGATCCACGAACTGCACCCAGCCCAGCAGCATAGCTATACCACCCGGTACAATATGCGCATAAAAGCCTGCCTTCCAGGCAAAGTTGTTGAGCAGGGTTTCCGTTTTGGAATCCAGTAGTCCAAAACGGCTTTCCCCAAACAGGTATAGCAGTGGATAGAAGCTCACGAGGACTGCCATCACCGCCATCAGTATAAATGGAATCTTTTTCATCGCAGTTTCAGGTCATATAAAATTTTATCCAAGGCTGTTTGTAGTAATACTACTAAAGTTAATCCATGCAATCCCGCAAGTGGGTTATTAATAGCTGTCAGCCCGGTACAGCAGCCTGGCGTTGTTTGGCCGATAAAATTAGGAATATTTTATTTTATTCGTCCACCCTATATCTGCGGGGTAGCGAAAAAAGCTGATTACACCGGTGTCTTTCCCTATTTGTAGCGAGACTTTTGTTAGCGGCAAGTGACCCTTCCCCCTGAGAACAATCTATTCATGAGCTAACGCAAGACCAAATATTGGATAGTCATAGACAGTTGATAATTAATACCATTTTTTGACGTTAGTTAGAAGGCTAAACATCCATAATTCTAAACCCTATATTTGACACATGGCAGAATTTTTAACGACTAATGGAACGTCGTACCACATTGAAAATATAATTATTGACGCAAAGACTAAACTTGTTTTAGTATCTCCTTATTTGCAAATCTCTAAGACGTTTTACGAACGACTCAAGGACTCTTCAAACAATGGTGTAGCAATAAAAATTATCTACGGCAAGGATGAATTAAAGCCAAATGAACGTAACTCACTTGCTGAGCTCAAAAATGTTGAACTTTTCTTTTTTGAAAACCTTCATGCTAAGTGCTACTTCAACGAAACGAGAATGGTAATTACATCCATGAATATGTATGAGTTTTCAGAGAAGAACAATAGGGAAATGGGCGTACTAATTGACCGCTCAACAGACAAAGACCTTTTTGACAAGGCAGTCAATGAGACGTTTTCCATTATTCAATCATCGGAACAAATTGCTCTACGAAAAACGGACAGACCAATTTATCAAAACAATAAAAAGGAACCTGAAACCAGGATAAAATATAAAAAAGTGATTAGGGGTTACTGTATTCGCTGTGAAACTCGCATTGACTACGAACCATATAGACCTTACTGCAGTGACTGCTATTCAATTTGGGCACAGTTTGAGAATCCGAACTATCAGGAAAACGTTTGCCATCGTTGCGGACAATACGATGCGACAAGCATGAATAAACCTCAAGACTATAAGTGCTATTCCGAATGGCAGAAAGAAATGGTAAAAGCTTTTTAGTGCAAAAGGCAAGATGCTAACATTGCATTGTCATAGCGGGAGCTTTGGGTACAATTTTGAGCTTTGGGTAATTCTATTAAACTTTATATCGGCGGCGCAAGTTGCTGAATTAATAAAAGGCTGAGGCCGCCGGGCAGCGGGAATTCTATTTCCTCGACTCCGCCAATGCTTTAACGTTAGCTGTAATTCTATTGCGGCCATGCAAACATCAACCAACTAGCAAAATTTTAACCTTTAGACAATGGAAGTAAAAGGACAAATAACAAAACTACTCGACGATCTTAATAAAGGCGTTTATGAAAAACAAGAAGTTATCGCACTGACACTTTTAACAGCAGTTGCAGGCGAGAGCATCTTTCTTTTAGGTGCACCTGGTGTTGCAAAAAGTTTAATCGCAAGACGACTAAAGTTCGGTTTTAAAGACGGAACATCTTTTGAATATTTAATGAACCGCTTTAGCACACCAGACGAAATATTTGGACCCGTTTCTATTTCACAACTCAAAGACCACGACAAATACGAACGTATTATCCAAAATTATTTGCCAAGTGCAACTGTTGTATTCCTTGACGAAATTTGGAAAGCGGGGCCTTCAATTCAAAACGCCTTATTGACAGTATTAAACGAAAAGGTATATCGTAACGGAGACAAAGAAATAAAAGTACCCATGAAGGCACTCGTTTCTGCATCAAACGAGTTACCAATGAAAGGTGACGGACTGGAAGCACTTTGGGACAGATTTTTAGTTCGGTATGTTGTGGACGGTATTTCCGATAAGGACAACTTCAATGAGATGATTTCAAAATCACTCAACTCTTATGATGACAATGTTTCATCATTTCTCAAACTAACTGACGATCAATATAATAAAATTTCAGCAGAAATTGACAAGGTTGAGATCCCCAAAAATGTTTTTAATGTAATCCACATCGTTCGCAATTACATTGACCAACACAACAAGAAAGACGAAAAACAAGAAAATCAGATTTATGTTTCCGACCGCAGATGGAGAAAAATAGTCCGACTGCTTCGGACTTCTGCTTTCTTAAACGACCGCAAAGCGGTTGACCTTATGGACTGTTTTCTAATTGCTCATTGCATTTGGAATGAGCCAGCACAGTTTGCAACTGTTTTACAATTTACCAAAGACGCAATTCAAAAACACGGCTATTCCATAACATTAAATCTATCTGACATCAAAGAGGAATTGAAAGAGTTTTACGAGGAAGTGAAAAGTGAAATATGTTTTGTAAAAACATTTTCATATAATGAACCTGTTACTGTTCATAAGAAATTCTACAGAATTGACTCATTCGGCGACAATGATTACCTTTCAATACATAGAGATTATAGATTAATTCAAAAAACAGACTTTGATAAACTGACAAATAAATATCAGCGTATAGGGCTACACAGAGATAGAGATGATGATAACTGCCGCAATCAAACCAATCAATACAATTTAAAAAAGGGCAGCAATGGAATTTCCGTTGTATATAATGGAAGAGCATATAAACTTGAGACTGTTGAAAAAGAACGTAAACAAACTTTTTCAAAAAAGCCACATAAAGCAGTTCAAAAAGAGTGGGACAAAAAAGTTAAAGTAGTTATGACGACAACTGGCAACCTCAAATCGCAAATTGAACATTATAGTAGCAATGACTTAAAACATTTGCGAGTTAATCTTTTTGTAAATTCAGTATTAGCGGAAATAGTTGAATCTAATTTGAAAGAAACTCAAAAAGGAATTGAAAAATTAGAGGTTGAGGTGCACAGAATTCAACACTACTATGAAAATGTAGAAGACCAATCTGAACAGGAAGAAATAAAACAACTCACTAACGACAAAGTGTAATGACTAATCCTTTCAGCAAGTTTGAAAACTTTGGTTCCATAACTCACCCTGCTAAAAGGAAAGAATTAGCAAAGGCAATTTATGAGCAGTTGCAAAAGAAAACAGGAAAAGGAATTGGCTTCGCCGATACCAATACTGAAAACTTTTCAACAGCCATTAATGATATTATTGATAACGAAACGCTGAAGGAACTTTGCAGTAAGGATAAAGAGCTTGCTGAAAAAGTAACACAAGAAGTTTTAGATTTTATCAATAAGGCAAAAAAAGAAATCAATACTTCGAAAAACCCTTTTGAACAAGAGAAATATATTATTCAATCATTTAAAAAAACGCAGAAGAAAAATTTTCATGATAAATGGCAACTGACAAGCAGCTTCCTTAAAGAGAATTACAGCAAAAAACAAATAGACTGTAATTTTTACAATGAAGAATTTAAGCAATGTTTTAATCAAAAGACAGGGCAGAGAACCTTTGAAAGTGTGAAGGAACATCTGACTGAGATATGGGATAACCTTCTGTTTGCAAAACAAACACAATGGGAACTCAGCAT
>JAEYRC010000076.1 GCA_023409675.1 Bacteroidota bacterium | reverse complement strand
GTACATTTCTCCGGTCCGGTTTCTTCCATCCGTTTGGTATACCCGCAATGTGTACACGAATAATGCAAACCGGCATCAAGCTGCCGGAATATATGCTCATAGCTTCCGGGAAGAATGGGATGGCCGTATTTTACTTCATCATCAGGATAATAAAACAGGCTCAATGTACCGCTGACTTCGATGTACGCGTATTTTACCTGTCCGAGCTGTGACACTCCCTTTACGCGTAGCTCCGCAAAGAATTCATCCCGGGCAAGATGTTCCTTATCGAAATTTTTAATGGCAAAACGTCCCTCTTCAATAAGACAAACCGGCTTTCCTTCCAGCAGATGCTCAAACCATTTGTGTTTTCCCGAATAAACCGTAACCAGGATATAAGCAGAAATGACCACCAAAAAAACCACCAGCGCCGGAAGTATTCCAACATCCTTATAAAACATCGGGTCCCCTGCGGCAGAACCCAGGCCGATAATGACCACCAGCTCAAATACCGATAATTGACGCACTCCACGCTTGCCTAAAATGGTTAAGCCGGTCAGTATGATCACAAACATGATCACTGTTCTGATCAGGGTTTCCAATAGAAAAGACCAGTCTTCATCACCCAGGAAAAACATTTTCCAGTCGAAGAACAATAATCCGTTTAATTCCAAGGTTGACTATTTGAAATAATTTACGGAATATCTGTTATATCAGGTTATTCTTTATAAAACTCCTGCTGTATAACAACGTTACGTCATTAAAATATTGGCGTCAGCGCTTATAAAATCCTAAAAGTTGCTTACAGGCAACAATATCCGGCAACATTTTTCAAGGATCAGTTCCGTCTTCTTACATATTGCGGCGGTATTGTCCGCCTACAGTATATAGCGCATGGGTGATCTCGCCAAGCGAACAGTATTTTACGGTTTCCATCAACTCGGTAAACAGGTTGTCATTGCGTAAAGCAGCTTCCTGCAATTGACGTAGAGTCTGTTCTTTCCGCCCGCTATTGCGTTGCTGAAATGCCGACAGGTTCTGGATCTGTTGCTCTTTTTCTTCAGTGGTGCTCCGGATCACTTCACCCGGAAGAACAGTGGGACTGCCCTGCTTGCTCAGGAATACATTTACACCTACGATCGGTAATTCTCCTGTATGTTTCAGGCTTTCGTATACCAGACTTTCTTCCTGGATTTTATTGCGCTGATACATCCTTTCCATAGCGCCCAGTACACCACCGCGTTCGGTGATGCGGTCGAATTCCAGCAGCACGGCCTCTTCCACCAGGTCGGTAAGTTCTTCGGTCAGGAAAGATCCCTGGGTTGGGTTTTCATTTTTAGCTGTACCAAGTTCGCGGTTAATGATCAGTTGTATGGCCATGGCCCGGCGAACAGATTCTTCTGTAGGTGTGGTGATGGCTTCATCATAGGCATTCGTATGCAAGCTGTTGCAGTTATCATAAATGGCATATAGCGCCTGGAGTGTCGTTCGGATGTCGTTGAAATCAATTTCCTGCGCGTGCAAGCTTCGTCCGCTGGTCTGGATATGATATTTCAGCTTCTGGCTTCTTTCATTCCCTTTGTATTTCTCCCTGATGGCCTTTGCCCAGATTCGGCGTGCCACCCTTCCGATAACACTGTATTCGGGATCCATGCCATTGCTGAAGAAGAAGGAGAGGTTTGGCGCGAAATCATCGATATGCATGCCCCGGCTCAGGTAGTATTCGAGGTAGGTAAAGCCATTGGAAAGGGTGAAGGCCAACTGTGTGATCGGGTTAGCACCCGCTTCCGCGATGTGGTAGCCGCTGATGCTGACACTGTAAAAATTACGAACCTTCTGATCAATAAAATATTGCTGCACATCACCCATCAGTCGCAGCGCGAATTCTGTACTGAAAATGCAGGTATTTTGTGCCTGATCTTCTTTTAAGATATCGGCCTGTACAGTTCCGCGCACCTGGCTGAGGGCATGGGCCTTTAGCTGATTGTAAACATCTTCAGGCAATACCTCATCGCCACTCAGTCCGAGCAACATCAAACCAAGTCCACTGTTCCCTTCGGGTAAGCGTTCGGGTGAGGACGGATTATAATAATGCGGCCGGGTGTGGTGCCGGTATTTTTCCTCAAATTTTTTATTCACCAGTTCTTCAAGACCATTCTCACGGATATACTTTTCACATTGCTGATCTATCGCGGCATTCATGAAAAATGCGAGGATCACCGGTGCAGGGCCGTTGATCGTCATGCTTACCGATGTCATAGGGTCGCAGAGATCAAAGCCGCTGTATAGCTTCTTGGCATCATCAACGGTTGCAATGCTCACCCCCGCATTACCGATTTTGCCATAAATATCGGGTCGAACATGTGGGTCTTCACCATATAACGTTACACTGTCGAAGGCGGTTGATAGGCGTTTTGCCGGCTGTCCCTGCGATACATAGTGAAAGCGCTTATTGGTTCTTTCCGGACCGCCCTCACCGGCAAACATCCTGGTAGGATCTTCACCAGCGCGTTTCAGTTCAAACACACCTGCTGTATAGGGAAATCTGCCGGGAATATTTTCCTGCAACTGCCAGCGGAGAATATCTCCCCAGTCCTTATATTTTGGTAAGATCACCTTGGGTATCCGGATACCCGATAAACTTTTTACCGACATTGGCTGGCGTATGGTTTTTTCCCTGACCTGGTATTCAAAATAATCGGCCTCGTATTTCTCGCGCAGTGCATCCCATTGCTGAAGCAGTGAAAGATTAATTTTATCCAACTGGTCGCTCAGACGTTTGTACATCGCGGTTAGTTCTTCCTGTAGGGCTGCATCCCGGCCTTCGGCCAGTTGCCTGGCGCCATTCAGCATATACAATTGTGACGCAATCGTACACTGTTGATCTGCCTGCTGGTCATAGGCTCTGATGGTTTCCGCTATTTCTGCCAAATACCTGACACGGCTTGAGGGAATGATGGCCGCGGAAATATTTCCTTCTGCCTGGGCCGGAGTTTTATCTCCAAACTGCACACCGGTTTTCTGATCTATTACCTGCAACAACTGGTCGAATAGAGTGTTGATACCGGGATCTTTGAACTGTGCCGCTATGGTGCCGGTAACCGGCAACTCATCATTACCGGTAGTCCATAAGCCATGATTGCGCTTGTATTGCTTTTTGACCTCGATCAAGGCATCAGCGGCACCGGCTTTATCGAATTTATTGATCGCTATGAGATCAGCATAGTCGAGCATGTTGATCTTTTCCAATTGCGATGCTGCTCCATATTCAGGCGTCATCACATAAAGACTTACCTGGCAATAGTCAAGAATGGACGCATCACTCTGACCCACACCCGCAGATTCCAGGATGATCAGGTCGAAATCAGCGGCTTTGCAGATATCAATGGCATCCTGGATATGGCTGCTGAGGGCTTTGTCGCTTTCACGGGTGGCCAGGCTTCGCATATACACCCGCGGGCTGGAGATTGAATTCATCCGGATGCGGTCACCCAGCAAAGCGCCACCGGTTTTCTTTTTCGTAGGATCCACTGATATCACGGCAATAGTGGTATGTTCGAAGCGGGTAAGCATACGGCGCACCAGCTCATCGGTAACACTGCTTTTTCCTGCACCACCCGTTCCTGTTATTCCCAAAACCGGGATGTTTTTCGATGCCCCCGATGCTTGAAGCTGCTTCAGGTAAGCGGAATAATCGGAGCCGTTTTCCGCTCCGCTGATAGCCCGCGCGATCTGTGCTACGGGTTTTATTTCATTCAGAACCATTTTGCCATTCGGACCGGAAATCGAATTCAGGTCAAAATCACATTGGCGCAAAACATCTTCTATCATGCCTTCCAGTCCCATCTTACGGCCATCATCAGGCGAATAGATCCGGCTGATACCATACTGATGCAGTTTGTGAATCTCCTGCGGTAAGATGGTTCCGCCGCCACCGCCAAAAATTTTGATGTGCCCGCATCCATTCTCTTCCAGCAAATCTTTCATATACATGAAAAATTCAATATGCCCTCCCTGGTATGAGGTTATGGCTATGCCCTGCACATCTTCTTCTATGGCACACTCCACAATTTCCTGCACACTCCGGTTATGGCCCAGGTGTATGATTTCGGCGCCTTTCGTTTGAAGTATCCTCCGCATGATATTGATCGCCGCATCATGTCCGTCAAAAAGCGAAGCTGCCGTTACAATTCTGATCTTATTTTTTGGTGTATAGGTCATATCTTTTTGAATAAGCCCAAAAGTAGTAAAAACTAATGGTTGTTAGTTTGTGCCAGCCGAACTCCCCGGCTGATTCAGCATTTGTTCGGAATAATCTTTATGGAATAATTCCTTGCATGATGCTGATATCGGGTATTGGCATACGTCATGGATTAATATAAATCGTAATTTTCCGGTTATGAAATTATTCAGGTATGGACAGGCGGGACAGGAATTGCCCGGAATAACAGGAGATGATAATATACATTACGACGTATCGGGCTTTGGAGAGGATTATACAGGTCGTTTCTTTGAGACCAATGGCTTGAATCGCCTTGCCCAATGGGTAGCGGAAAATCCTTCTGCATTGAAGAAAGTTGAGGCCGACCAGCGCTTTGGTCCACCGGTAACCGGGGTATCCAAGATTATTTGTGTGGGATTGAATTTTCGCGACCATGCGCTTGAAAGCCGGATGGATATTCCTACAGAGCCGGTATTGTTCTTTAAATCCACTACAGCGATCTGCGGTCCGAATGATGATGTTATCATTCCCCGCGATTCGGTAAAAACAGATTGGGAAGTTGAACTGGCCGTAGTGATCGGTCGCCGTGCTTCCTATATTGAAGAGGCTGAAGCCGCTAATTATATCGCGGGATACATGCTTCATAATGATTACAGTGAGCGGGAATTTCAGCTTGAGCGCAATGGCCAGTGGGTGAAGGGAAAAAGCTGCGACACCTTCGCGCCGATGGGGCCGTATATGGTACCGGCAGATGAAATTGCCGATGTGCATGATTTGCCCATGTGGCTCAAGGTTAACGGACAACAGATGCAAAACGGAAATACCCGGGAAATGATCTATAAGGTTCCCTTCCTGATAGCGTATATCAGCCGGTTTATGACCCTGCTGCCGGGCGATATTATCAGTACAGGCACACCAGCCGGAGTAGGTCTTGCCCAGAAACCCCAGCCGGTTTATCTCAAACCCGGCGACAGGGTTGAACTGGGCATAAACGGCCTGGGCCAGTCACAACAGCAGTTGGTGGCGTGGCAACATCCCGGCTGAACTTAAGCATACATACAAACTATCCGTATATGGTTATTGACGCGCACGTGCATTTCTGGAAATATAATCAAACGCGCCTCGACTGGATCGATAACTCCATGAAGATGCTGAAGAAAGATCATCTCCCCGCGCATCTTCAACCCACGCTTTCGCGCAATGGGGTAGATGCTGTGGTAGCGGTTCAGGCAGAGCAGGCAGAAGTGGAAACCCTGTTTCTTCATGAATTGGCGCAATCCAATTCCTTCATCAAAGCGGTAGTGGGATGGGTGGATCTGCGAGGCGACAATATTGCCGAACGCCTGGAATATTTCCGACAGTTTCCGATAATTAAAGGCTTTCGCCATGTGCTTCAGGATGAAGATAGTTCGTTCTTCAGCGATGCGGCGTTCCGGCATGGACTTACCCTGCTGGGTGAAGCGGGCTATACCTATGACCTGCTGATCTATCCCAACCAGCTCAGTGCCGCGGAAGAACTGGTTCGGGCCATACCCGGGCTGGTTTTTGTGCTGGATCATGGCGCTAAACCTGCCATTGAGAAGGAGGAAATTCAGGAATGGCAGGCCGGAATTGAGAACCTGGCCGCGTTGCCAAATGTTTATTGCAAATTATCCGGATTGTTTACCGAGGCGGAATGGAAATCCTGGAGCCCCGGCGATTTCTATCCTTATCTTGATGTGCTGTTCCGGGCATTCGGTACAGAACGGTTATTGTTCGGGTCCGACTGGCCCGTGATGCTGTTATCCGGAATTTATGTACAGTGGAAAA
The DNA here is from genome assembly GCA_023409675.1 of Bacteroidota bacterium. Lineage (GTDB taxonomy): Bacteria > Bacteroidota > Bacteroidia > Chitinophagales > Chitinophagaceae > Flavitalea. The sequence goes on along the minus strand of JAEYRC010000076.1, from coordinate 2,375 downwards.
GTCTGCTGGAAAAATATATGGAAAATCATCTGCCGGAAGAACGGGAAGCCGTATTCGGTCTTAATGCCCGTACTGTTTATAACTTCTAATCGAATAAGACTGACACATGTTTTCACTTCAGAATAAAACCGCTTTGATTACCGGCGGCGGCAGCGGAATAGGAAAAGCCATTGCCCTGACCTTTGCCCGCCAGGGTGCATGGGTGTTCATCTTTGATTTGGATGAAAATAGTTGTCGCCTGGTGCAGGAGGAAATTAGCCGCGAAGGCGGCCGCTGCCATTATATCTGCTGCGACATTACCGACCAGCAGCAGGTTTCCACCGCGGTGAAACAGGTTGCCGAACAAACCGGCTACATTCATATTTTGGTCAATAATGCCGGTATCGCTCATATCGGAACTGTCGAAACCACTGCTGAGCAGGATCTCCAAAGAGTATTAGCGGTGAATGTTTATGGCGCTTATAATCTGCTGCATGAGGTTATTCCTGTCATGAAAGAAAAAGGAGGCGTGGTGCTTAACCTGGCATCGATCGCTGCATTGATCGGCCTGCCAGACCGCTTTGCCTATACGGTAAGTAAGGGTGCCATTGCTGGTATGACCCTGTCGGTTGCCAAAGATTATCTTTCCTATAATATCCGCTGCAACAGTATTTCTCCTGCACGGGTGCATACACCCTTTGTTGATGGCTACCTGGCAAAAAACTATCCCGGAAGAGAAGCTGAAATGTTTGAAAAACTTTCTAAAACCCAGCCGATCGGCCGCATGGGCCTGCCTGAGGAAGTCGCTTCACTGGCATTATTCCTCTGCAGTGATGAAGCGGCATTCATCACCGGCTGCGATTATCCTCTCGATGGCGGGTTCACCACCCTGAACAATTAATTAGGTAATTCATCTGCGCCCATCTGCTTAAAATCTGCGCCATCTGCGGGAAATGTATTTTTTCCGTGGGGAAATGTATCCCCTACACAATAAAAGATTACTATATTTATCCCGCCAAAACGCGTGAAAAAGACTGCTTCCATATCATTATTCCTGCTGTTGCTGTTCAATTGCATTGGGTACCGCCTCGTTACCTATTATGCCGATCAGCATCATACCCGCCAACTGGAAGCCCGGATCGATAACCAGCATTTTGATGAAGCCGACCTCTTTGAAATCAGCGTTCCGCTTGATCTTCCTTATCATTCCGATTGGCAGGATTTTGAACGTTTTGATGGTGAGATAGAAGTGGATGGTGTTCATTATAAATATGTAAAACGCCGCGTATACCAGGGAAAGCTTATTCTGCTCTGCCTCCCCAATACAGCCCGGATGCAGATTCAGACGGCAAGAGACCAGTTTTTCCGACTGATCAACGACCTGAATCATTCTTCCGAAAACGGTTCTTCAGGGGTGAAGATCAGTAAAAGTCCGGTATCGGATTACCTGAATGATACCCGTCCCTGGGCTCTTCAACAACCGACAACCATATTCAGTAGGGAAACCGGATATATTCTTCCCTATTACCGGTTCAATTACCACAGCATACCCGCACAGCCTCCGGATAATTTCTCCTGATACTTCTGCCTGATATACTGTTTACGGTATTTCCGTAATGCAGTCGCATAGCCTTATTACAACGAAGCGTTGACGCCTTGTATTTTCTTATCGACTAATGCTATTCATAATGCTCAAAATGATTTCCGGGAGCGGATTAGTGCTCCTTATCTGTACACTTATGGCCTCCTGTGCCGGTAAAGACCACCGTGAGGTTATACATGATCCGGTTTTGTTTTCCAAAACGGTTAAACAATTGAATGATATCGTACTGGAAAATAATTTCCCGCCGATGATTGCCGCACGGAATTATTCTTATGCTGCTATTGCAGCTTTTGAAGTGATTGCAGCGGGTGATAGTTCGTATGTATCCCTATCCGGCCAGATCCGGCACATGCCGCCAATGCCCAGGCCAGCTCCGGGAAAAAATATCGATTACCCCCTGGCATCGATGCTGGCATTTTCGCGGGTAGGCAATGCCGTTACCTTTCCGGAAGGAAGTATGATGGGTTATTATGAAGAACTGAAAGATAAGGCCTCAAAAGCCGGGATGAGCACTGAAATGCTGCGCCATTCGGAGGAATATGCCATTGAACTGAGCAATGCGATCATGGCCTGGTCTAAAGAGGACAACTATGCGCAAACCCGCTCCGCCAGTCGCTATACAGTTAATGAAGAAGAAGGTCGATGGATTCCCACACCACCCGCATACTCCTCAGCAACCGAAGCACATTGGATGGATATGCGCACATATGTGCTCGACTCGGCTTCCGAATGTCGTTCGATACCCGCGCCGGTTTATAACATGAAAGACACCAACAGTGTCTTTTACCGTGCG
>JAEYRC010000203.1 GCA_023409675.1 Bacteroidota bacterium | reverse complement strand
GAGTTATGTATACCGGCAGGTTATATTTCTTACTTAAACGAGGTATTCCGCGAATATGGTCGGAATGTTCGTGGGATACGAAAATGGCTTTAACCTTCTGCATGGATAAGCCCAGGTGCTGCATCCTGTTTTCCACCTCACGGCAGGAGATGCCCACATCGACCAATACCGCTTCCTGGTTATTGCCCAGGTAGTAGCAATTGCCATTACTTCCAGAATTGATCGAACAAACTTCTAAAGCCATGGCTGCAAAGAAACGAATAAAGCGTGTTCCGCAGCAGTTGAATTTCAGATATACCAGATCAATAGCCGTCTCAGATAACCTCATCTTCTTCGATCAGCTACCCGGGCCCATTTCGGGGAGATCGGCTGTCAGGAATGAGTGTTGCGGATTTGGATTGTACTTTCACGGAAAGGGGAGTCAAAACATCCTTCACAATAATTTAGATGCAATTAATTATTGCGATTCTACCTCCCCGATCCAGGCTTCATAGTTTTTCTCCAGACTGTCAACCATTGAAGGATAACGATCAGCCAGGTTGAATTGCTCGGCACTATCGGTTTCAAGATTTACCAGGAAAAAACGTTCTTTAAAAAGTTCCGTTATCGATAAACCAATGGGCCGGTGCATCAACTTCCAGGGCCCCTTGCGCACTGCCCACTGTGGATGTTCTGCTGATCCCAGGCTTTGCCAGAAGAAATAAGGATGCGGACTGCCGGCAGTTTCCGAATCGATAATGTTACGAAGATTCTTACCATCAATTTTCCGGTCCGGCTGTGGTAAAGAGCAAAAGGATGCCAGGGTGGGAAACCAGTCGATATTTGTGGCAAACTGGTCGCGGTACTGGCCTGCAGGTATGGTTGAGGGCCAGCTTATGATGGCCGGAACGCGAATTCCTGCTTCCAGCAGACTGAACTTTGATCCCCGGAAAGGGCCGCTAAATCCACCGCTTCCGAATGCACGTTCTTCTTCCGAGTGTCCCTGATCTCCCTGAAAAATGACGATGGTATTTTCCGCTAATCCCAATTCTTTTAGTTTACCGAGTATTTGGCCGATCTTCTCATCCATAGAAGATAGACTGGCGGCATAAAGTCTGCGGGGCATGGGAAGATGCTGATAATACCTGACCCAGTCGGGCTCAGGCTGAAGCGGATAATGCGGCGTATTGGATGCCCAATAGATGAAGAATGGGTTATCCTGATTTCGTTCAATATATTCAATGGCTTCCCCGGTAATCCGCTTTGGGAAATATTCTCCGGGTTCCCAAATTTGTGTTCCATTACGCCAGAGGTCGTGACGGTTAGGACCACCCCAGTAGTAATAATGAGAGTAGTTGTCTATACAACCTCCCATAAAACCATAGGAATAATCAAAGCCCTGCTGGTTGGGCATGGTTTCAGGAGAGTATCCAAGATGCCATTTCCCAAAATGCGCTGTTTGATAACCACCCTGCTTAAAAAGTTCGGCCAGGGTTAGTTGCCCGGCTGGCATACCAGCACTGCCGAATTCCGAGGGAGCATTACCGGGCAACCCGGCACGCTGCGGGTAGCGACCGGTTAATAACGATGCCCTGGATGGTGAACAAATGGGCGAAGAAGCATAAAATTGAGTGAACTGAATACCGGAGGACGCCAATTGATCGAGATTGGGTGTATGAAGATCTTTTGCGCCATAGCAATTCAGATCGAAGGTACCGTGATCGTCAGAATAGATTAGTATAACATTGGGGGGCCGATTGCGCTTATTTTCCGGTTGTAATTGCGCTGGCAAGGTACAGGTAATCATACTGCTCCACACCATCAAAATATCGATCTTATACATAGGCTTGTTTTATACAATAGTACAACTTTTTAAAGATCGACAAAAAACAAAACCCACGGTAGATACCATGGGTCAAATAAAAACCATCAATCAAAAAAATCTGCACTTATCCGCTCAAATTTCCAGGAGCTGCGGGAATGGATGTATTTATTAGCGTCCCCTCAGCTAACCGAAATTTGTTTAGCTTTTGAATCTGTTCCATTATGTTGCTTCCTGGGCAGGTTCAGCACCAGTTCACCATTGGTATAGCTGGCCTGGATGCGTTCTTCTTCAACATCTTCCGGTAAATTGAAGCTTCGCGAAAAAGAACTGTAGTTGTATTCTCTCCGGGAATACTTTTCTTCTTCCTTTTCGGTTTGCGTTTCCTTTTCTGCACTGATGGTAAGCATCCGGCCTTCTATATCAATTTTAAAATCTTTTTTATCCATGCCCGGAACGGCCAGTTTTACAGAATACTGATTTTTTGTTTCAGTAACATTTACTGCAGGCAGCATAGACTTGCTACCACCATTATCATCAAACCACTGATTCCAGGGTTTGAAAAAATCATCGAATACTGAGGGAAAAGATGATCTGGTTAATGAACGTGTAGACATAACATATTGTTTATACGTGAATAATAAATTGAACTCAGAGAAATAAGGTATGCACATTAAAACGAGCGGGAGCCTGAACAGTTTTACCCAGTGCATTTTGTTGTGCGAGGCTCAGGTTTTGGGTTTGATGAATTTCAATCCACAGATCACCCGCACGGCGAAGGATTTGTACGCGCACCCCGAATTCCCGTTGCAGCCGCTGTTGTACAGCAGCCACCGACATAGAGGAATCCAAAACTAACTTTCCGGAAGCCTTACGCTGCATGAGGTCTTTCAACCGCATAGATTGTATGGAAATGCCTGTCCAGGGTAACAGCGGTTTCTTTAGTCCGGGCCCTGGTCTGAATTGAAGCCTGAGATGGGAGAAACATGCGGTAAATTGCCGGCCAATTTCCCTTAAGGTTGTCTGCGTGTTGTAATGCAATACCATAATGTTCGTTTTTTCCGGTGATGAATAATCCGGGTACGATTTTCAAGGCTACAATTCCACTATTTTCGGATAGCGTTGTTGCGTGGAAAAGAAGAGGGAAAGGATAAATATTTTCAGCAGGGATGATAAAGAATACTCAAATTTACTGGCAGGGGGAGACTGTACCAATGATGCAGGTCATCGGCAGATATGAAATACGTCAGGTATATATAGAATAAAAGCTGATCCCGCAGCGCTCCCGGCATAAAGTTATAATTCGCTATTCTGCTGTAAAGTGTTGTACCCCACCGCATTATTACAGGTGGTTGCAGCAGGAGTAAATGAACGTGCGGTACCTGTTATTTTACGTGGAGGGTAATTTCTTCTTCCTTACGCAGAAAATCGGCATCGGAAACTTTACGCAAACCGCTTTCGAGCAACAGCTTGTCGGAAACGATGCTGACCGGCTCAATGCAGGACATATGTTTTTCCCTGAACGGTTTATTATAACTCAAATTATAGGCAGAAATTACCGACCATCTCGCATGCTCCGATTGATTGGCATCGGAACGATGCAGAATATTACTGTGAAAAAACAGCACATCACCGGGTTGAAGTTCAGCATAAACCAGTTCGCATCTTTTTTCCGCTTCCTTTACAAAATCTAAATCGGCACCCTGCTGTTCACCCACAAAATTGTGTTCAAAGCGCTGCATTTTATGCGAACCTTTAAGCACCTGAAGGCAGCCATTTTGTTTATTGGCCTCCGTTAAGGCAACCATCACAGAGATCATGGCTTCGGGATACAAAAATCCGTTTTTATACCAGTACCCATAATCCTGATGCCACTCCCAGGCGCCTCCGGTATAGGGTTCTTTCTGCATAACTTTCGAATGAAAATGACAAACGCTGCCATCTTCGCCATTCAATAATTGCTGCACGCCATAGACGAGTCGTTCTGAACGCGACATTAATCCGAATGAATCATTACCGGGCGTAAACCATAAAGTCAGCCTGGTGTGCTTTCCGGAAGTATCTGAAAAATCCATGGCTTTAGAAACAATACTGTCATCACTAGCCAGGGTAAATAATATTTTTATCTCCTCCGCAGAAAACATTGCAGGACAGATCAGGTAACCATCTTCTTTGAAAGAAGCAATCTGGGAAGCATTCAGTTTCGGTTTCATAACAGTAAATTTAGTGAACGGGTGCAGGTAAATTTACTGAAAATCACCGGGAAACACTTATCCTTTACAGGTCTAAACAATTATACTTACTGGCTTTATTTAGAATTGCAAAGCTGAACTACTATTCAACTGCACAAATAATGATGCAATCGCATAACTCTTTTTAAATCATCACCTGCATTGTCATAAACTTCAGAATTTTAATTCGTAATAAATTCATAATACCTTAAATTTATTCAACGATCTGGCTCACCCATCTTCTTAAAAACATATTTAAGTTCCCAGCTCCGGTGATATTTCAACAGAACGGCATTTTTCCTTATATGTATTTCCAAACGATCGGGATTATCCCAATTAGCTGTAGCCTGATGAACACTATTCAGGACCAATCTTTTAAACTCACTGTAATCAATAGCGGTTACCATTATCCTTGTAAGTAGCCTGAAATTTAATTTGACCTTCTACTCAATTTGTATGGCTGATCCTAAAATTTAATGCTTATGCATTCACAACAATGGCTGAAACCCGGTATAATTATTTACTTAACCGCCTTCAGCATTTCCTGCCAGAAGGATATTGATACCGCACCGTTGCAAACCCTTGAATTGCATAACCCACAGCAGCCGGATAACGCCACCTTTATTATTGAAACCGATAACCTCGCTGAAACCCCGGAAGGCTACAATTTTAGCGGTTTACTCAGCACAAAAAACAACCAGGATATTATTTATCCTGTTGGTCGTGGACAGTACACTATTCGGCTTGCACCAGGCGGAGCGGTAATGTCGATACAGGGAGTTGGCATTGCACAATTTCCTCAGGTTGGATTATTTGCCGATCTTTTAAAAACCCATGACTGGAAACTGATCAGGGCACATATTGAATATGAAACCGGGCAGTATTTCATGGATAAATATAACACTGATGTTCCCCTCGACCCGCAAAAGCGGTATTTATCGTACCTGCCCTATGACGAAAGTGTGGACGGTTCTTTCGAATTAAATGAAAAGCTGAACCGTTTCCGGAAAAATTTCCTTGAGTTGTATATAGATCCGCTTGATCCTGCCATACTCATGAAAGCAGAGATCGCATTTCCGGAGGAACCGATCTTTCTCGACTTCAGCGCTTCAGGTTTTATTTTCTGGCAGGCTGTTGCACAATTAACTACTGAAGCGGCCGGAGAAGTATTGGGTTCCTTCCCACCACTCGATGTACAATTGATCGCCGGCCTCTCGAACCAGGGAATCTTCCGGTCAAAGCCCTATGCATTCAACCTGCTATACCCATCATTTTTCCGGGATAGATTTGGATTTGATGCATTTGAGGAAGCACCTTCTCATTATTATGTCCGCCTGAAAGATGTGGCTATACCCGGCACCTACGACCTTCTTCAGGCAACCGGAGAGCTGTATTATCATCTGCCAACCCCTACCCTGTTTCCCCAGCCAAAAGAGATAATTTCCGGAAATCATGAATACCTGCTTGACTTCCTGACAGGAAAGAATGATCAGGGCTATTTTTTAACCCTCAATGGAGCTATAGATCCATTGGGCAACTTTGTAGCAGATGGCATATTCAATGTACTGACCGAACTGAATGAAGTGCTTGGGGTGGAACTGTTCAGTGAAGAAGAAATCGATATGGAATTTGCGGCGGGAACATTTCAGTTGCAACGTCCGGGAATAATTGCCCAGCCGCCTGCGCCGGCCTTTACACGTTTTGGCGGCCAGTTGAAACTGCCGGTACTGGATAAACTTTTTTCACCAAGCATCAATCAATATATAAAGCCGTTTCTGAATTCCCTGGTTGATTATAGCAGCTTTTTATATTTAACCGTGGGTGCAGGCCCTGCAGATGCACAACTGTATGTTGAAGAGGGCACCCGTTTTTCCGTTCCTTTTTTCGAAGATCTTGCATTAACAGATTGCATGTATTATATCGATACTTCAGGAATCGAAATGCTGCGCAAAAAGCGTGTAGACCTGGGACCTTTAATACTCGATCAGGGTATCAGCGGAAAATTAGACCAGGATGGATTTTTGTTAACGGGACAGGTCACTCACCAGATCGACCTTAATAATACCCTTCATCTTGATCCGGTATCGATGGAGGCAGAGATCAGCTCTGCTTCTGGAATAAGTCTTGAAGGCGAAATACGCTTACCCTATGGTATGGGGCTTGCACAGGTGAGCGGTACGCTGCGCAATAATATCGTATCGATGTCGGGCAGCCTGAAAGCCGGTGCAAACCTGGAGCTGGCAAACGGACTTAAACTACCTCTTGCAGACATGACCGTTTCAGCCCAGAGCAATAAAGGGATCACACTCACTGGAAAGGCCAACCTGCCGCATATTGGTTGGATAAATGTCAGCGGTAATTTAACCAGTGATGAGCTTTTGTTGGAAGGAACTGCCGCTTCAGGATTTATCCGCTTTGGGAATGTAACGACAAATTTTGCTGCAGCCAGCATTCAAATTTCAAAAAACAATGGCATTCGATTCCGGGGAGCGGTAAACCTGGATCCCTTTGGTATGATTGTACTAACGGGACCGGTTAACCGGGAGGCACCGGCCTTAAGTGGAACGTTTATAGCAAATGTTAATATCGGAGGCCATGTCTTCCAGTTTACAGATGGAAGAATAAATACCAGTCAGGTTGGGGTGAACATCCGGTCGCTCATCAATGTTTATTTCAGTCGCATTCCTGTGGAGGGACCTTATAATGATGCTACTGATTTTTTACTAAAGGGCGTACAACCCTATACCAGTTCGCTATTAAAACTTAGCATTGGCATTAGTGTTTATCCCGACAGGGTAGCGTTAACCGGAAGCGGTAAGGCCTATGGGCCATTGGGCAATGAATTGTACAGCGGCACATTTGGAATATTGCCCGACTGGAACAATCGCCGGGTTCGGGCCTGTTACCGGGCTGGTGGCCGCGATTTTTGCTATACGTTATAAGTAGCACAGAGCTGTTGATGAGGAAATAAAGTGAACTGATGGAGATGTATCATGGTAAAATAAAGAAGGCAGACTATCCCTGATATTTTAGATAATCCTGTACATAATTATTGAAGGTCTGCAGATTGTTAAAAGCAGCTCCTGCAGTATTATTAAAGTACGCATATACCGTCTTATTTTCCTTCAGCCATATATTAACTTTCTCGGCTGTTTGTTTCAGGAAGGTGTCGGAATAATCACCACGGTACCCCGAATCAGGACCATGAAAACGCAGGTAAACAAAATTTCCCCGAATAAACTCCAGGGGTGTAGCAGATTTGGGTATATCCTGGACAACCATAGCTGCGTCATACTCTTCCAGCACTTCATTCACTTCATATTCGTACCAGGATGGATCACGGAATTCAACAGCGAGCTTCCACTGGCTATGCTGTGTGGCTTCGCCCAGGGTGTCTAACAGTCGTTGTAACTGGTCAAGTTTTTCAACCTTCAAAGATGGAGGAAACTGCACCAGGAGACATCCTTTCTTCTCACCCACATGATCAACAGTTTGAATAAAATCTATGACATCTTTCTCTGCAAAGTGCAGGTTTTTTACATGGGTAATTGATTTAGAAACTTTAAAAGTGAAGCGAAAATCATCAGGTACACTCCGTGCCCAGTTGCTGATCGTAGCGGTTCGGTGAAGTTTATAGAATATACTATTCACTTCAATGCTGTTAAATAACGAGGCATAATAGTGAAGCCTGCTGCTGTTGCGAAAAGGCTCAGGGTATAGAGTCCGGGGAGATGGAAGATTTATTCCGCTGGTACCGGAATAGAATAATGAATTCATAACCTGCATACAGCACTTATACGATCAATAATCGGGCCTGAGTGAGGTTATCATTTCGTTCCGACAATACTTCATTTATCTTTCAAAGGATTTCCGGATTCAAGGTCAGGTATATTATAATCCTTATTTAATAGAATATGGAAAATTCCCATTACCAGGTCTTTCAGGGAATAATCAATTGCGTTTACAGCTAATGAAACTGAAATATTTCTCTTTGGTAAATAGACTAACAGTGATCTAAAACCATCCATTCCTCCGGTATGTCCAATAAGTTCTTCGCCTTCTATCAATTTCACCGGATTCAGACCTATTCCATACTTCTTATCAACTTTCTGCATTATTGCGAGGCTATTATCATTTACCAGTTTACCATCAAACAAGGCCTTAATGAATATATTCATATCAGCGGGATTAGAAGTTATAGCACCCGCCCCACCGGGTATGCTCAGGTGGATACCCTCAATTTCTTCCCAGGTACTGCTTTTCTTATATGATTTGGCCCGATGATTCTGCACATCATCCCGCTCACCATAGGAAGTATTGCTCAATTTAAGAGGAGAAATGATTCTTTCATTAAGAACCTGAGTATAACTTTTATGTTCAATATCTTCAATAATAAATCCCAGCAAAATATAGTTTGTATTAGAATACTCAACCTTCTGCCCAGGTTCGAAGACGATACCGTTGTTTAGGATTCTTGTGAGAATTTCATTCCGACTTCTTTTCTGAGTCATCCAATCATTAAAATCCGGTGATTTGATAATATCAAAAAAGCCGCTTTCATGTTGAAGGAGTTGTTTAATGGTGATCTTACTGGCATTAGGTAATTGCGGCAGATAATCAGCCAATACGGCTTCAAGACTTAGCTTTCCTTCTTCGATTAACAGCATTGCCAGCGTAGCTGTGTAGATCTTTGTAACTGACCCGATTCGGTATTGCGTGGCATTGCCGGCTTTGATTTTCTTATCAAAATCTGCGTATCCAGTTGATTTTTGATAAATATTTTTATCGCCTTGAAACACCGAAATGCTGCCCATCACTTTATCATGATTTTCCAGCATTGTTAACAGGGAATCCAATTTATTTATTTTGAATTCCTGAGCACGGACACCAATGGATACGAAGAAAAAGACAATAAGAAGTATTCTGATCATGTTATTGAATTTCAGAAATTATTATGAAACACATAGCCAAAAATAGCTGCACTAAACAGCAGATATTAAAAATATCAATCGCTTAAGTAAGTTTCTCAGGGATTTTAAGAATGGGGAATTTTGAGGATGACAGGCAATAGCAGGATAACTATAAAAATTTTAAAAATCAACTTTTCATTTCAGGCTTTCAATTAATTAAAATCAGCAAAACGTTCTCCCGATGTTGAAGGCATCATATATAGCCAAAAACAAAATTTATACGATGCCGCCGGCATCGGATTTCATCCACCCAAACGGGCTATAAATATGCAACCGTTTCAGGGTTGAAATAATGGTTCATAACTTTTTACACTTCCACATCCGGCAATGTCCGATACCAAAGGCATCACATCTTTATAGCCAAAATTTTAATGCTGAAAACCTGACCGACTCCGAAGGAGTCAAATATTAATAGGGTTAATTCCACTAGCCAGGAATCATAATCGAAATGCTCTGCGACGCCTCCGGCATCGTTCTCATTGTCGTCCAAACGGGCTATAAATATGCAACCCTTTCAGGGTTGAAATACAGGTTCATAATTATTTACACTTCCGCATCCGGCAATGTCCGATGCCGAAGGCATCACATCTTTATAGCAAGAATTTTAATGCTGAAAACCTGACCGACTCCGAAGGAGTAAAATATTAATAGGATTAAATCCACTAGCCAGGAATCAAAATCGAAATGCTCTGCGACGCCTCCGGCATCGTTGTCATCGCCACCCAAACGGGCTATAAATATGCAACCCTTTCAGGGTTGATCTGCAAATTAATCTACCTTCTTCATACAGAAAACCCGATGCCGAAGGCATCACATCTTTATAGCATGAATTGTATGCTGGTAACTCTAACATAAAATATCCCTGATATGATTCGGGTATCATATATACTGTCATCCTCATTATTCTTTTAATCTTACCACCTGACCGAAAGTACCATTTGCTGCAATGTCCCAGGCCTCAACTCTCACCCATTTCATTCCTTTACGCTCAAGTGTTAGGGAAAATGTCTTGTTTCCAAATGCCTGTGTGGTATCCAGGTTAATGTGATGCCTGTGAACATTTACTCCATCGCCCCAGATAATTTCGGCGAAATTCATGGGAAAGGTCCAGTTTAGTTGAAAGGTAATATTTACTGAATCTTTTTTTGCCTCCACTTCAAATGTCGGCAACAACACCTCCCCTGTTGTTGAAAAGAACTTTCCCTCACTCATGGCATCGAGCACCGGCAGCCAGCCTTCATTAAATCTGGGCAATTGATCCATCTGCAGATAATTCACATTCATATGCGCGTACATCTCGTTTTCAGGCTCCACCGTAAACAGATCAGCCTCGGCAATTACCCTTTTCTCCTCACCCCAATTGTTCATGTCATCCAACAGATCCAGTACCCGCACACCAAGCCTGGGAAGTGAAAGATCAGCAGGTATGGGTTTCCATGCTGCGCCCAAAAAGCGATCTGACTTATAAAATTCTTTATCCCTGTATTTGTCCGGATAACCCGTAGACCCTTTTGTCCTCGGATGTGCTGTCCATGCCAGGCCATTTTCCAATTTCAATAATTCCAGCATTTCACTGCTGTTTCCTATCCGGTAAACTTTTCCATACTTTGGATCAGTTGAAACAAAAGGCTGATCAGCTTTGCGCGACATGATCCAGTTTACCGGCTTTGGAAATAGCTGCATCCAGTGACCCCCAAAAAACTCATTTGGCTCTTCCCCCGGTAGCAGCAGGAATTCATCGTCGGAAAGTCGCTCACATTGCTCAAATAATGCAGCTAATTCTGCCAGTCGTTTATCATCCGGCCCCTGGGGATGGGCGGTATAATGAAATTCCCCAAGATGCACAATATCAACACCCATCTTCTTAAACACTTTCACAAAATTTGGCATGTCCGGTACAGGTTCACCCTTCATGACCACATTCATAATAAATTCATTGTGAAAATGACTGGACATTGTCTTGTAACCTGGCAACGCTACGTAACTATCATTATGCGTATACTTTTTCACCTCCGACAAAATTTCATCCGCGTCGCCATCGCTTAACAGAAAGAAAAAATTCAGTCGCTGCTTTGTTTTAGGCGGAGCGTTGAACCAGGGCACATATCGGTTATCACCGTACAGATCCTGACGAATTCCGATGCCATATCCATCAACAAGATCCCGGTAATTATTTCCACTCCAGGTAAACTTCAGGTTGAAGGCTTCGTCAAGTGGATAAAAATACTGGTGCGGTGGGGGAAAGATGGCCAGGCTACCCCCGGAACCACGGCCAATAATGGTACGATACTTAACTTCATGACTGATGGCCGTATCTGTTTTCTCTGGATTTTTCGATTGCATATTACCATAAACATCAGACCAGGAAATGTTTTTCCAACTTAATTCTTTGCTCATCAACCCCGCATCATACAATATTGCTGTTGAATCCTTTTGGGTCGTCATCACTGCAGCAATGTTGACGAGCGCACTGCCATTATATAACGTGATTTCCAGGGTTCCGGTAAAATCGGGTGCCTGTAATTCGTCGATGACAATAATAGTTCTGCTGCCCTGAGTTCGTACGGCTGCATGGTTTTTTTTGAATTTAATCGCATGTGTAACATGAGGTTTCAGCGGAACCTTATCGAAGAAAATATTCCAGCCTTTCTGCGCCACAAGCTCTCTTTTTCCTACAGATAACAGGAAAACAGGATCCAGGTTTCGTACGATCATTTTATTTAACCCTACAGATTGAAAGAGAGGTTTATCCTGCTCAAGATTCAGGTTCAATTCACCGCGGCGGGCATTTCCCACCGGCCATGAAACCTCTAAATTTTTACCGGATACTTTTATTTCAGTGCCATTAAGATTGCTGAATGCTTTTGTATCAACCGAAATCTGGGAGAATACATCAGAAAAAGGTAGAAGAAGAAAACCAATAAACAGATATTTCATGCTATTCATACTTGAAGGGTAACTTTAAAATTATATACCACAACATTAAACTACTATGTGGCTGTAAGTCTCAATACCTTCCTGCAAATCAAAAATTTTGCCTTAAAGTATATAGCAGGCAACTTTTTAGAATTTATGAATAACCCGGGATGCTCCTGATGCAATGATGGCGGTCTGAACTTGAACAAAAAAAAAGCCTGCAATTTTTAATATGCAGGCTATAACATTAGTAATGTTATTGATTCAGTGGAGGTGAGGGGAATCGAACTTCTCCCCTAACAAATTAAATATCAATATATTGAGAATGCCTTATTGAACTGACTCATGTATTGCTCACTGAGTTGTCAGCGTGATTGCAAATCCAAATACAAAGTATTAAAAATACTTCTTTATATGAAATTAAATTCAGGGAAGAGTTTTAAAACTGATTTTATAATTCTCTAATAAAATATGAAAATGCACGATGTAGATTTCAAATTAACTTCATTATTCTATAGCTTAGATTACTGACAACTTTTAAATCGAATTGCCGCAAACATATGGTGTTGTGAATTGCTTTCATTATTTCTGTAGACTAGATCATTGACAACTTTCATTTCGATTAGGGTTAAGGGTTGCCAGTTGTGAATTGCTTTCATTATTTCTATGGATCATTGACAACTGGAACATTAGCTGGAAAGGGAATCATGGGAGATGATTGACAACTCTTTTTATGATTGAATTTTACTGTCAGGAGTTGTGAATTGCTTTCATTATTTCTGTAGATTAGAATATTGACAACAAACATGTGTCTAACACCCATGACTATACGGTTGTGAATTGCTTTCATTATTTCTGTAGATTAGATCATTGACAACTCGCTTAATTATCCAAACCATACAATCATGTTGTGCATTGCTTTCATTATTTCTGTAGATTATATCATTGACAACTTTGGTTTTCGGCCAGCCCGTACCCCTCCAGTTGTGAATTGCTTTCATTATTTCTGTAGAATACTTAATTATTTAAATTATCAATATGCATTCCGAC
This sequence comes from Bacteroidota bacterium, assembly GCA_023409675.1. GTDB lineage: Bacteria > Bacteroidota > Bacteroidia > Chitinophagales > Chitinophagaceae > Flavitalea. The sequence continues at coordinate 4,802 of JAEYRC010000203.1, read as the reverse complement.
GACATCCTCCCAATATAAATAGCCAACCTTATTATTAGATACAAAGAGAAATAAGATAATGTTTTCTCTTAAGCTATTACTAATATTCCTTTTCGTACCGCTTCTTTTGCTAAATTGGTTGGCATGGTAACAGCCACAACTGTGGACCATGCCATCAATAAATTACCAAGCCTTTTTGGAGACCGTCCTGGCATAATTTTATGCAAAACGGTCTTTTCCTGAACACAAAAAAGTGAATGGCCAGTTCTTTTCTCCAAAAGAAATTGCTCTTTTCATGGCTGTAACATCGATAAAGCCAACATTTCAATTTTTGGAAATGCAATAAAATCGAAGTCTTTGCATTACGAAAGATTCGGAACCCATAAAATGACTTCCAGTCGAACAAGGTGATTCCGGATTAAGCCCTTTAGTAATAAAAAGGGATTAAATACATCTTTGACCATGGTTTTTTATAGTCAAAGTAATCAGCATTTCGTTGACTATGCGTTTTTTTAGTAAATTTGCCACCAGTATGAATATCAAAGAATATACATCAGGAACGTTTACAAAACAGTATGGTTATAAAAGCTTCACTCCAAATCCTATTAACAAGGAATGGAGTATAAATAACCCTGAAATAAACACTCTTTTAGAAGAAGCTAATTTAAGGTTGGGTGAGCTTAACGCCTTCTCGACCTTTGTGCCTGACGTTGATGTTTTTATCAGGATGCATATCGTAAAAGAGGCAACCCAATCTAGTCGTATTGAAGGAACACGAACCCGTATGGATGAAGTTGTACTTGAAGCCAAAGATATCAGCCCTGAATTAAAAGACGATTGGCAGGAAGTACAGAATTATATCGAGGCGATGAACCATTCCATAAAGAACCTCAAAAAGCTGCCCTTGTCTTCCCGCCTAATTAAAGAAGCGCACCAAATCTTATTAAAGGGAGTTAGAGGTAAAAATAAATTACCTGGTGAATTTCGTACAAGCCAAAACTGGATAGGCGGCGCTACAATCATGGACGCTGTTTTTGTACCTCCGCATCATACTCTTGTGCCGGATTGCATTTCTGACCTGGAAATATTTTTGAATAATGAGAATATACAAGTCCCTCACCTGATCAGGATTGGCATAGCACATTACCAATTTGAAGCCATACACCCATTCCTTGATGGCAATGGTAGAATCGGGCGGTTATTAATTACCCTGTACCTGATAACACAAAAAGTGTTGAACAAACCGACATTGTATATATCTGACTTTATTGAAAAAAACAGGCAACACTACTACGATAACCTAATGGCTGTTTCTCTTAACAGTAAGATGGAACAATGGCTCAAGTTCTTTTTGGTTGGCATCATTGAAACAGCAAAAAATGCAATAGACACGTTCACCAAAATCATAGCGCTAAGAGACAAAATCGAAAAAGACACCTTAATTGCAGTAGGTAAAAGATTGCCCAACGCAAAAGCATTGCTTATCTATTTATACAGCAAACCAGTGGTTACCGTTTCCGATGTAATGACAAACCTCGATGTAACGAAACAGACAGCAAATGCCTTGATAAAAGATTTCTATAATCTTGGCATACTTAAAGAACAAACCGGGTATAAACGAAATCGAATTTTTGTATTTGAAGAATACCTGAGATTATTTGAAAGATAAAATTCTACTATGGCAAATCTCATGATAAATAAAGTGCATTTTAAGGTCATTAATACTATTATTCCTATATGGATTAGCTCACAGGATTTCCTTGGTATAAAATAAGCAATCAGCCATGTTTAAATGAATAATTGAGCCTGACACTATACAGAAAAATGAATTTCTGTTTTATTTTGCTCCTGTTCAAAAGCGTCTCATTGGCAAAACAGACGATCTGCTGGACTCATGGCTCTGAAACAAAACGTTATATGAAAGTTTTAGTCATAAAGCGAATCTTAAAAAATTCGCAGATGCCCTTGAGCAGTGTTTCATAGAAAATGAAATAAGCCTTTGCCCGGGGAACGTTAACAAGAGCAGTACGTTCCATTTACAACCATATTCAGTTCCAAAATGTAACTCTTATTATAGAAAGTATCTGCATTTTCATATTTCAGAATGAGGATAATTAAGAAGCCCCTACTCCACTGCAAATTATTATTTTCCAATTCATACATCTAGCGAGACAACAAATTATTGTTGAAAAGCTATCTCACTTAGATCTTAATCAGCTGAAACATGGCTTTTACAAAGCAAACCCCGGGTTTTGCATAACAGGTTTTATATCCTTTTCCTAGAAACAGATATTTGGCAGGTAAACCCCCTTAACCGGGGAAATGGATAAACTACAACTATTAGAAATGCCAAATCACAAAGGAATTTTTGCCAGTTACCTGACACTGGCGCAAATGGAGAACCGATATTCCAATGTACTACCCGGAATAATCACCTTCCTTAACGTTGCCTGCTGTTTCGAAACAGAAACCACCATCCCTGGCTCGGGTTAGGATCAATTGATTCTGTATATGAGGAATCTGCGTACAGATTCCTTTTTTGTTGCCGCAAACCAACCAACATTTCTACTAGAATAAATATTATAATGCAATCTGAAGATATACCTATTCCCAATACGCCAACTGCCGAGGATGTATTAACGAACGAACAACTTTATGGACAATACAACATGGCAAGTGCCAATATCGTGAATTTTTTACCATCAATAGATGCCAGCACCCATCTGGATATTTTTGTAAATATGCTTAGGCATCAAAAAGCCAGTAAATTGGAGCAGGGCAGTATTTCAGTCCTTAATAATGACAATTCTTCAACTGGTAGCAGCTTTTCTAACGATTTTTTTTGTTGTTAAAAAGCTGCCCGGCCCTCGATTATATCCAATTTTATTAGCTGTTCTTGGCCTGTTTTGTTCTGAAATATGGTTATACCATATTGAACGCGGACAGGTATATATTTTCTTCGCATTGTTTTTCTCCTTGGGCTACTATTTGTATAATGCCTCCTTCAGGCATCATGAGTTCATAGCAGGACTTGTTGGTGGATTGTTTATTTTTTTTCGACCCATCGCAGCTGTAGCAGCTTTAGGATTTCTGTTATTTGGAAAGTGGCGTTGGGTCTCAGGTTGTATTACAGGATTTATTTTAGGCATGTTATTATTCATAGCACCACAGCCTAAGTTATGGGTAGATTATATTCTTGCCATGAAAGAATATAATAATGAGTTACTGGGAAAACCGCAGGTTGTCCATCGCGCAACTTTTACATTGCCTGATGTTGTCGAGGGCAGTAATAATCTAAGTAAAGTAACCGAGTTTGATCAACATGGTCTTTGGTCTATATATGGATATTTAAATATCTACAAAATACGTTTCAATAACACGCATTCAGTGTTGTTATATTTTAGCCTCATTACTGCCCTTTCAATTGCATTTTATCGACAGCGTCGTACTCATCAATCGCCGCAACTTTTATACTTATTTGGGTTTTTGATTTATATTTTAGCCGAAGTATGTATGTTAGTGCCCAGAAATGGATACAATACTGTGCAATGGATCTTTGCCCTTCCTTTACTATATTCAATGCTATCCAATTCGCGTGCCCTAATATATATATTGATAGCTCTCTTATTGTTTCTACACAACTTTCCTTTCCATTTAACTTTTCAGGTTGCTATTGCCGAAATCGGGTTAATCGGCCTGGCAGGTTATGCTATCTTTTTTAAGGAGAAAAAATGGTTTCAGGCTTGAGTGAGGTGGTTTCGTTTGAGAAGCAACCGGTATTACCATAGACAACATTGCACACAAAGATAGAAAGTGAAGCAATTGATTTAGTCTTATTAAAATACGAGATTAGCCTCTGGATTGTAGCGGTTTTTTAATAAGACCGCTACTTTTTATTTATCCGCGATTCAGCGAAATTCCGCGCTGAATATTTTGAATCGTTAGGAGGCAAGACAAAGTATCAAGTTATAATGTTTTTTAATAGATCAAAAATAATATATAACCTTAAATTGAAAAGAAACATCATAACTTCCAATTATAAATTAAAACCGCGTGGTCTCTGGTCTGTTTTTATTATGGATAAGTTTTATTACACGGTCCGAAAATTATTTTATCCCCAAATTTGCAGAAACCTTTTTTAATGCTCCAGTTTAAAGGCTCTCAACAATCCCTTAATACAGCACTTTATATTATCTTTTCAGGATTTGTAATCATCCATCATCTGATGGTGTTTTTGGGTTATTATGGAATGGATGATCTGAATTATTCCATCTATGCCGCTAAATTAATAAAAGGAGAACCGTTAAACTGGAATACCAGCGATCATTTCGAATTGAGATGGGTACCCATATACCTCACAGCATTTTTCTATAAATTATTTGGTATAAATGATTTTTCTTCAGCAGCTTTTGGAATATTCACCACGCTTCTTGCAGGCTTTTTCATTTTAAAATTTATAAAACGGGAAAGCACAACCTTAAAAGTTTTTGCACTGATACTCTTTTTCCTGAACTATAATGTGCTTTATGCCAGCCATCGCCTCTGGCCGGATACTGGAGTTGCAGTTTTTGCCTTTTTGAGTTTTTATGTTTATTACAAAAAAGAGGATGATAAGAACCAATTTCTATCTGCGGGAATCTTCACACTACTGTTATTCCTTTCCTTCTTAAGTAAGGAAACAACCATATTATTAGTGCCCCTCTGGATTTTCTTTCTCCTCCGGGATCTGACCCAAAAAAGAAATCAGCAGTTTTGGATCTTTTCGGCGATACTGATATTCCTGGTTGGAATAATATATCTGGGAATGTTTTACGTTAAAACCG
>JAEYRC010000051.1 GCA_023409675.1 Bacteroidota bacterium | reverse complement strand
GGCAGGAAGGTAGGGATAGCGGAAAGGCGGATGCTGCCTGAAAATAACTTCATACATTTACCGTCACGAATAAAAAACTCACGATTATGTCGAATAACCTGTTACAAGGAAAGAAGGGAATTATTTTTGGTGCCCTCGATGAAAAGTCGATTGCCTGGCGCACAGCATTAAAATGTCATGAACAGGGTGCATCACTGGTGTTGTCGAATGCGCCTGTAGCCCTGCGGATGGGGGAAATTAATAAGCTGGCTGAAATAGTGAATGCGCCGGTGATCGGGGCTGATGTGGTGAACATGGACGATTTGAAAAAGTTATTCGAAGGCGCAATGGAGCATTTCGGCGGTGGGGTTGATTTTATTCTGCATGCCATTGGCATGAGCCTGAATGTGCGTAAAGGAAAAAGTTATCTCGAACTTGATTACGGTTTCAATCAGAAAACACTCGATATATCGTCTATGTCGCTGCACCGCATTCTGCGAACTGCCTGGGATATGGATGCGATCAATGAGCATGGAAGCGTAGTAGCACTGTCCTATATCGCTGCCCAGCGGGTTTTTCCCGACTATAGCGAAATGGCCGATGCCAAAGCGTTGCTCGAATCGGTGACAAGAAGTTTTGGTTATCATTATGGCCTGCGGAAAAAAGTACGGATCAATTCGGTTTCCCAGTCACCCACCAAAACCACAGCCGGCAGTGGCGTAAAAGGTTTTGATGGTTTTATGGCCTATGCTGAAAAAATGAGTCCGCTGGGTAATGCCTCAGCAGATGACTGTGCCGACTATTGCGTAACGCTGTTCAGCGACCTGACCCGTATGGTTACCATGCAGAACCTGTTTCATGATGGTGGTTTTTCGTTCACCGGAGTAACACAGGCGGTGGTAGAACAGATGGAAAAGTAAGGGTTGAATAATGTGGGACAGCGTAACCCGGTGGGATGAATTTATCGAAAATGAGCAATAGCAGTATTGCTTATAGAATAACATTCTTCCCGAACAAAATTATGCGCTCAAACTATTGTATCTATAGCGAAAAGGCGGCCATTTTTGACCCAGGTAATTTATCGTGAAGATTTATCTTTTGATTAAAATTCCAGGATATCCTATGAACTGCGGAAGTTCGATTAGGAGATTGTTGTCGAAAACCTTTTTGGATAGAATAAAGCTGAAGGTTTACAACTACCATCCATCTCGGGTCGGGTAGAATTTTTATGAATGTTTGAATGGGTGAAAGAATAAAATGGAATAGGTGGAGGGTAGGAGGAATCGTTGTTTTTTTACGGCAGATTTACCGCTAATACACCATTCAGTTACTGTTTTTTAACCACAGGAAAGGGCCGTCCCTCCCCCACCTCCAGCGCACCATTTTGGAGTATAGAAATACCCTTCCCTCATCGGTCAGCAGTTAATCTTGCCCGTTTACTGCACCCATTTACACCGGTTTCAATGGATCACAGTCAACTTGTTGATATGTTTCAGCATCTGCAAACTAAGTCAGCAATAAAAACAGGCAATGTATAAAACACCGGAGTCTGATGGTATTTTCCTTCTGCATCAGATAGAATGTTTTTTCTCAGCACTATCAATCCGTAGCCTTAGTTTTACGATAATCGACTCTGAATCTTTTGAACATTCCATAAAGAAACGTTCATAACCTTTCCGAATGCTCTATACTTCATTCTAAAGGATATTCCTGTGTTGGTAATAAATCATCACAGCCATGCCTGTACGTTGTTCATGCTGAAAGTCAGCACTTCAATAATACTATTAGCAGCTGCTCTGGATGGTAAGGGGTAATCAGGCAGGAATTAATCTGTCCATTCTGTTATAGGTGGATATCGTTGCCAGCTTTAATAATGTTGTCCTGGTACCGACCCTCCTAGGCATTACTGCAGATCCACGTTTCAATATATTCTTCCTGATCATAAGTGCTCAGCGCTGCATAAAGCGGAAGTTATGTTCCGATTCACCTTTAAGTAAAACACGTAGGTTTGGCTGTGTATTATTCTATTTAAATCAGCTTTTTTCCAATAGCTTCTTCTTTTGTGCTTCAAATTCTTCCTTTGTCAAAATACCATCATCAAGCAGTTTCTTGAGTTTCGTTAATTCATCTGCTACACTGAGTTGCTGTTTAACTTCAACAATGGTTGCTTCATTTTTAGATTTAGGCCTATACTCTTCCGGAACAATAATTTCTCCTGATGCGATAGCATTGTCAGCATCAATTTCATATCGTCCCAAACCAAATGTTACCAGTGGCTCATATTTTATTCCAATCTTCTTATTTCCTCTTGCAACAATTTTTACAACTTTTCCCTTATGACCGGCCATATTTCTGGGCAGCGAAAGTTGTGATTTATTATAATCATTGTCATCCGTCGAAATCATCATCGTACCAAAACCACTTGAATTTCTGCGAATAAATTTAAAGTCTCCGTCCGGTGTTGACCCAGTGCCCAGATGTATTTCCTGGCCTATCGCAATTTTATAACCACTTGTAGTGTATAAGGTGTCATTTGCAAGCCGGGGTAATACCTGGCCATTATCTTGTGCGTGAGCTGTTGAAATAAAAAGTGTTAATGCACTTAGGAAAAGGTAATTTTTTAAGTTCATAAAATTAGGTTTGAACGTTAAGGTAGGGCGCTTTACCACGTCTGCCAACGCATTATTGATGAATGGTTAGTTAAGCAGGTCAACCCGTTACTATGGGTCAAACGCTATAACTATTCATCCTGATTTCCGTATCAGGTGCCTAAAATTTGCTATACGATTGGTGGTTCACTTCTGGGGTGAGAAAGGGTATCAATTTATTCCTGAAGGCAAATTATCGGGCATTAGCTTTTACTGCTATTAAAAGAATAAAAAAAGCCGCTGAAGTTTCAGCGGCTTTGAATGTTGTTTTCGGAATGATCAATATTCATCCTCATTAAAAAAGAAATCCTCCTGGCTGGGATAGTCAGGCCAGATATCTTCAATGCCTTCATAAATCTCTCCTTCATCTTCCAGTTCCTGAAGATTTTCGACCACCTCCAGCGGGGCGCCGCTGCGGATGGCGAAGTCAATCAATTCGTCCTTGGTAGCGGGCCATGGCGCGTCTTCCAGATATGAGGCTAATTCAAGTGTCCAAAACATTATTTACCCGATTTAATTTATGCTGGGAAAATGGTTGATAGTGCATTACGCTGTACAATACTGTCCGGGAAACCCTGTTTTATACCGGCGGCTTTTCCCTGGCCTTCCATACCGTATTCCGTAATTTTCCGCAAATGTAAATTTCTAATGGAAATAACCAAATGATTCTTTTGTTAATACGGAAAGGATTTTCTTTAATATGACCGTTTTAAGGTCATTTGCACCGTATAACGTAACTTGACCCCCTTATAGTATTATGGTAAAAGCAACCGGAATTTTTAAAAATTATGGTGATCTGCAGGTTTTACAGGGAGTTGACCTGCACATAAAGAAAGGAGAAATAGTGAGTATTGTCGGTCCCTCAGGTTCCGGAAAGAGTACCCTGCTGCATATCCTGGGAACGCTTGATACACCGGCAAGTGGTTTGGTGGAGATTGCGGGGAAAGCGATAAACTTTACCAACACCCGGCAGGTGGCCGCTTTCCGCAATAGGCATATCGGCTTTGTTTTTCAGTTTCATCACCTGCTGCCCGAATTCAGTGCGCTGGAAAATGTTTGTATTCCGGGATGGATAGCCGGTCGAAAAAAACGGGATGTTGCTGAAAAAGCCACCAGCCTGTTAAGCGCATTAGGACTGGCTGGCCGAATTGAACATAAACCCCAGGCCCTGTCCGGAGGTGAACAGCAGCGGGTGGCCGTGGCGCGTGCCCTGATCAATGATCCGGGAATTATTTTTGCCGATGAACCTACCGGTAACCTCGATTCGGCCAATGCCATGGAACTGCACCGCCTGTTTTTCGACCTGCGTAAAGAATTTGAACAAACCTTCCTCATCGTCACCCATAATGAAGACCTGGCCGGAATGAGCGATCGGGTGCTGCATATGAAAGACGGCAGGATTATCTAAAACTACTATCAATGGCATTTAGAATTTATACCCGAACCGGCGACCTGGGGGCAACCGGATTAATAGGCGGTACACGGGTACCCAAAAGTCATATCCGTATAGAAGCCTACGGAACCATCGATGAGCTGAATTCATTTACCGGTATGGCCCGCGATCAGCTTCTGCATGAAGAATCCCGCAAAGCATTACTCGAAATTCAGGATAGATTGTTTACCATTGGTTCAGCCCTGGCCAGTGATCCGGAAAAGGAAATTAAAATGGCCTTGCCGGCACTCAATGAAGAAGATATCCGTTTCCTCGAGAAGGAGATCGACCGAATGGATGATCAGTTACCCCCAATGCGGTCCTTTATTCTGCCAGGAGGGAATATTGCTGTTTCTTCCATCCATATCGCCCGCTGCGTATGCCGCCGGGCCGAGCGACACTGCGTAGGCATGCAGCATGCCGGTGAAACCGTATTACCGGGAATTATTATCTACCTCAATCGCTTAAGTGATTATTTCTTTACCCTGGCGCGCTTTATTGCCATGGAAACCGGAGCTGAGGAAATACCCTGGAAAGCCAGAGTTTAAGTAGAAGAATATGGTGATAGCGTTATAAACCTGTGCTAAACCCGGGCAAACTCTTCCGCATTCCGCCGGTCTGATTCTATAATACCATCCCGAAGCCGAACGATCCGGTGAGCATGCTGCGCGATATCCTCCTCGTGGGTTACCAGTACAACCGTATTACCCCCTGCCTGGATCTTATCAAAAATATCCACGATCTCTACTGACGTCTTTGAATCCAGATTACCGGTGGGCTCATCGGCCAGAATGATCGATGGATTGTTAACCAGCGCCCTTGCAATGGCCACACGCTGACATTGTCCGCCGGATAATTCATTCGGTTTATGATGACTACGCTCTTCCAGACCAACTTTTACAATAACCTCCATTGCCATATCACGGCGTTGTTTGCGGGGAAGACCGGCATACACCAATGGAAGCGCAACATTCTCTACGGCAGATAAACGTGGAAGAAGATTGAACTGCTGAAAAACAAAACCGATCTCCTGGTTTCGTACTGCTGCCAGGTCGTCATCACTCATTTTACTCACATCCTGGCCGTTCAGGATATAGCGGCCTTCGGTTGGCGAGTCAAGGCAACCCAGAATATTCATCAGGGTACTTTTTCCCGATCCTGAAGGTCCCATCAGGGCAACATATTCATTCTTAAAAATATCGAGGGAAATTCCTTTCAGTACCGTAACGGCCTGTTTACCCATGTAATAATTCTTCCGGATATCTTCTAAATGGATGATTCCCTGCATGCGGTGATTTTATTTGGTAATGACTTTTGGAACGGTGAAGAAACCCGCTTCGGCGGATGGAGCATTGTGGAGTGCGGTCTCCCGGCTTACCTGGCCCTGAACAATATCTTCCCGATAACTATTGCTGGTATCACTCATATGCAATACAGGCTCCACACCGGTGGTATCCAGTTCCTGAAGTTTTTCAACAAACCGGATCATCCGCCGCAGATCCTCTGCGATAGCCGTCTTCTCAGTGGGATTGAACTCCAGCCGCGACAAGGCTGCAAGTTCATCAATCAACTGTTCATTCACCTCCATAGAAACAAAAATACACTTTCAGCAGAATAATTCCGATTCAATTGGATAAAAGGAAAATCTTCTCTAAACAGCTGCAATAAACCTTATGTTTAGGATATAAATCCCGGGCAGCAATGGAATCAAATCCCCGGCAACAGGTAAACCTTTCTTATCTTCGCCGTCCTTATGGAAAAGACTGATAGCAGAACCATTGTGATGAGTGGTATCCGGTCGACAGGATATCTTCACCTTGGAAATTATTTCGGGGCGATCCGAAATTATGTACGCATGCAGGAAGAATACCAATGCTACTTTATGGTTGCCGATCTGCATTCGCTGACCACGCATCCCGAAACACATGAACTGAAAGCGAATGTGCACCGGGTTCTTTCTGAGAATATCGCCTGTGGACTGGATCCTGATAAAGTTGCCCTCTATTGTCAGAGTCATGTGCCGGAAACCGCGGAGATCTATCTCTACCTCAATATGCTGGCCTATAAAGGAGAGCTGGAAAAAACCACCACCTTTAAAGATAAGGCCCGGCAGCACCCTCAAAATATCAATGCCGGTTTATTAACTTATCCGGTTCTTATGGCTGCCGATATCCTGTTGCACCGTGCTGCACTGGTTCCGGTAGGGAAAGACCAGGAACAGCACCTCGAAATGGCCCGTACCTTTGCCAACAGGTTCAATCATCGCTATGGCGAGGTTTTTCCTGAGCCCGTTGCATTCAACTTCGGTGAAGCACTTATTAAGGTGCCCTCTCTCGATGGTAGCGGAAAAATGAGTAAGAGTGAGAATCAGTTGGCTACCCTTTACCTGGCCGATGATGATGAAGCGATCCGTACGAAGATAAAAAAAGCTAAAACCGACAGCGGGCCCGAATCGGTGAACAGTGAAATGCCCGATTATATTCAGAATCTCTTTGCACTAATGCAATTGGTTAGTGAAGATGGGGTAGTGGAT
>JAEYRC010000025.1 GCA_023409675.1 Bacteroidota bacterium | reverse complement strand
GTACAATCTCGTTAAGCAACTGGTGGTTCGGCCCTATGGTATGATCAATGCCGTGATCCTTGGGGTTTCTGTACCCATTCTGGCCAAATTGAACGATCAGCTCCGGCGGCAGCGCGACGCGTTTATCCAGGTGCTGCGCCTGTCGGCCTTTGTGAACTTTCCGGTATATGCGCTCATCGCGCTCTTTGCGGGAGAGATCATCACCCTGGTTTATGGTCCGGCCTATGCCAGTGGCGCCGTTTGGCTGCAATGGCTGTGCATCTGGGGCGCTACCGCGTCGCTGGTGAGCGCGGCCAGCAGCATCATCCCTGTGCGGGGGCGTACCGACCTGGGTTTCCGCTGGACCGTGTTCCGACTGCTGAGCAGTCCGCTTTTTCTCCTGGCCGGCAGCATCTATGCACTCACGGGCATCGTTATCGCGCAGGCGCTTTCCGGTCTGGTATATATGGGGTTATACTACCCGGTACTGGTGGGGCGGATCCTGAAAGACCTGCCCTTCCGAAGTTATATTAACAGTTTTGCCGGACTGCTGCTGCAGGCCCTACTGTTGTTTGCAGGCCTTTGGTTTCTGAAGCAGGCCCTGCCTGTGGACTGGAACCCGCTGCTGACCGCTTTCGCATTGCTGGTCTTGTTCAGTGGCGTTTACCTGCTGTTGAACCGCAGGCAACTGATTTTTCTGGCCGGCTTTCGCAAAGGAAGTTTGGAGCAATAAAATATTTAGGCGCTTTTTAAGTTATTGTAGCACAGGCTTTACCAATACAGGCAGGCTGATATAAATGAGGAAAAACCGTACATGAGTCTCCGGAAGCAGATGATTTCAGGCTTGGGCTGGACCTTCGCCCAGCAGTTTGGCACCCAGGGCATTACCTTCTTGGTGTCGATCATCCTGGCACGGCTGCTGTTACCGGCCGAATTCGGGTTGATCGGTATGATCGCCCTGTTCATGACCATCGGCAATACCCTCATCAACGCGGGGCTCACCACCTCGCTGATCCGCACCAAAGATGCCGATCATGAGGATTATTCCACCGTGTTCATGATCAACCTGGCCGGCAGTATGGTGGTTTATCTGCTGCTTTTTGTAACGGCGCCCCTGATCGCGGATTTTTTCCGCCAGCCCCAGTTAACGGCTATTATAAGAGTGTACACCATAGCGTTTATCATCAACGCGTTTTCGAGCGTGCAGCTCACCCGGCTCACCAAGGAAATGCAGTTTAAAACTCAGCTCACCGTACAGATCCCCTCGCTGGTACTGAGTTCGGTATTGGGCATTTACCTGGCCTGGACCGGTCATGGAGTTTGGGCGCTGGTGTGGATGTACATCGCGCAGGCCTTTTTATCGGCAGTACAGCTCTGGTTCAGAACCGGCTGGCGTCCCGGATTCAGCTTCAATAAACAGAAGTTTCGCTACCATTTCAACTTCGGGTACAAGTTGCTGTTATCGGGGCTGATCGATGCGGTGTATGTAAATATCTATAACCTGATCATCGGGCGGATGTATCCGGCAGCGCAGTTGGGGTATTATACCCGCGCATTGAACATGCGGCAGTTGCCGGTGCAAAACTTAGCCACCGCGCTAAATAAAGTCGCATTTCCAGCCTTATCCAAACTGCAGGACGATAATGAAAAACTGCGCCGGGCCTATAAGCAGATCATGCAGCAGGTCATCTTCTGGGTTGCTCCTACATTGATTGTTCTGGCGGTAATGGCTGAACCCCTTTTCGTTTTGTTGTTCACCGAAAAATGGTTGCCCGCTGTGCCTTACTTTCAGTTATTGTGTATTCCAGGCATATTTTATCCGCTGCATTCATATAATTTAAATATTCTTAATGTAAAAGGGCGCTCAGACTTGTTTCTCAAATTGGAGGTAATAAAAAAAGCATTCATAACTATTGGTATTTTAATTGCCATACCATTTGGGATATATGGTTTACTCTATTTTCAGATCATTGCTAATGTCTTTGGATATGTTGTCAATACCTGGTATAGCGGGAAGATGATCAATTATTCAGCAGGTGCACAATTACGAGATATTCTTCCTATAATAATCCTTGCTGTTCTCACTGGCGGACTGATCTTTATATTAGACTGGTATATTATGGTGGATTGGAGTAATATCCTGCGCCTGGCCGTTGGTGGGATAATCTATTTTGGCATTTACCTTGGATTCGGATTAATTATTCGTTTTGCTCCCTTGTTGGAATTTAAAAAAATTGTACTTAAGCGATAACCCTTTAGTCAAAAATGATTTTGGTATCTGTTGTAACCTTAGTTTATAATCATGCTCCATACCTTAGGCAATGTCTGGATGGATTTATAATGCAGCAATGCAATTTTGAGTTTGAAGTTTTGATTAATGATGATGCTTCAACAGATGGAAGCGCTGAGATAATCCGGGAATATGAAGAAAAATATCCCGACATCATAAAGCCGATCTATCAAACGGAAAACCAGTATTCAAAAGGCGGAAGGGTAAATGTTCGCTTCAATTTTCCCCGCGCAAAGGGCAAATATATTGCAATGTGTGAGGGCGATGATTTCTGGACGGATCCGTTGAAACTGCAGAAACAGGTAGATTTCCTGGAGCAGGCTCCTGATTTTGTATTGTCGTTCCACAATACGGGTACCGTTGATGAGCACGGAAAAATTCTGCTTGAAAGCCGTTTAAACTATGACAGCGACCGCGATTTTGAGCCCGCGTATATTAATATGATTCACATACCAACACTTTCGATGGTATTTAGAAATCACTGTATAGATCCTGAAAAATTTCCGAAAGTTTTTAATGGCGATATATTCCTGGTTGGATTATTATCAAAGTTTGGAAAAGCACGTTATCAGCATTTCAATGGTGCAAATTACCGTAAACATGCAGGTGGAGTTTATTCTTCATCACATAGTTTAAAGCGGCATAAGGATAGCCTGAAGTCACGGGAATTGTTACTGACCTTTCTGCCCTCAGACCTGCAACTCAGCGTACGCCGAAGAATGAATAATTTTTATTCCAATTTGCTGAATGAATTGCTGGCACAAAAAAAAATCAAAGAATTCGTAAAATATCAATGGCAGTTTCTCCAGAATTGCCGAAAGCAGATGAATTTAAAACCCTGGACGGATTATCAGAAAACCCTGATCCGCCGGATCTTCTAATTAAGAAATTTTCAACTATACCTATGATCCCTGTTACCAAACCCTTTCTGCCTCCACGTGAAGAATATGATCATTACCTGAATGGGATCTGGCAGCGCAACTGGCTCACCAATATGGGTCCGCTTGCCAGTCAGCTCGAAATGGAATTGAAAAAGTTTCTTAAGGTTGATCACCTGTTGTTCGTTACCAATGGAACAGTTGCCATACAAATGGCTATTAAAGCACTGGCCCTGGAAGGAGAGATCATTACAACACCTTTTTCTTTTGTTGCCACCACCAGTAGTATTGTGTGGGAAGGCTGCCAACCGGTCTTTGTAGATATTGATCCGGAAACGCTGAATATCGACGCGTCGAAAATTGAAGCGGCCATTACCGATAAAACCTCCGCGATACTTGCCACGCATGTATATGGAAATCCCTGTGATGTAGTGCAGATTGAAAAGATCGCTAAAAAGCATAAGCTCAAAGTGATTTATGATGGTGCACATGCTTTTGGTGTAGAGGTAAACGGGAAATCAGTATTTGAATATGGGGATATCTCAACCTGCTCGTTGCATTCTACCAAATTGTTTCATTCTATAGAAGGTGGGTTGATCATTTGCAAAGATCCCGAATTGTTGAAACGCATGTCCCGCATCCGCAATTTTGGTATTTCGGGATTTGACAGTTTCAGTGAACTGGGACTTAACGGTAAAAACTCAGAGTTTCATGCGGCAATGGGTTTGGCCAACCTTAAATATATTGCCCAGATTCATACAAAACGCAAAGAACTTACCGAACAATACGACAGGAAATTGAAAAACCTGAAAGCCTATCGGCCGAAATGGCATAAGGAAGCGACGGAAAACTACGCGTATTATTGCCTGGTGCTGGAATCAGAAGAATTGTTATTACAGATCAAATCCAAGCTGGATAATGCAGAGGTGTTTACACGCCGCTATTTTTACCCCAGCCTGGCTACCAGTCTTCCCTATCTTCCTGCCAAAGCGCTGGAGGTGACGGATTCGATATCTTTACGTGTGCTTTGTTTGCCCCTGTATTATGATCTCACATCAGAAGAAGTTGATCTGATCACCCGGCTGATCCTGCGGGTTCAAAATAACTGATATGGTCTCCTATTTTTTTATACCGGCAAACAAGTTTTCCAATCTGCCCCTGATTACTCAATTGGGTGTTGATAATATAATTATCGATTTTGAAGATTCGCTGGTTTCGAATCAGCGCGAAGAAATGCTGCGACAGGTTGCTGATTACCCTGAGCGCAATGCATTTTTTTACCGAATCCCGCTCCGGAACGCGGTTGAAGATGCAATAGATTTCAATTATCTGGATAAATTTCTGGAGCTCGGCATCCGAAAAATACTGATTCCCAAACTGATAAATTTAAAGGAAGCTGAAAGTCTCTTTGACCACTTAAAAGATCACGGGGTCAGTTTAATCCTGCTCATAGAACATCCCCGGCTGCTTTCCGATCTGCGGGATATTCTTCTGATGAATGAACCGGTCGGATTACTTAAAGGAATTGCATTAGGTACGCACGACCTCTCTGTAACCATGGGCTTTGAACATCAGGAACTCTATTTTAATTATCCCCGGAATATCGTGTTGTTCCAGGCAAAGGCCTTTGGAATAGAGGCTATTGATTTTGCTTCAATGGATGTACATGATTATGACCGATTCACGCGTGAGGTTCAATCGGGGCTCGAGATGGGTTTTGATGCCAAATTCCTGATCCATCCACGTCAGTTTGAATGGCTGACCGGAAATGATCTGCATCGGAAAAAACAACTGGCCCGGGCGGAAAAGATCATCAACAGTTTGCCGGAAGGAAATAAGACCCGGGAGATAAATCCTTTTATACTGGATGGACAGATCATAGAGAAGGCGCATATTGAAAACGCGTTAAAGACAATAAAAAAATATAAAGATGGAATCTAAGTTTGGCAATTATTTTGATGACTTTGAAGTGGGAGCCACAATTGAACATGCATTATCAAAGACCATCTTCGAAAGCGATAATAATCTTTTTAGCCTTCTTACCATGAATCATCATCCGGTGCACCTCAACCTGGATTACGCAGAAAAGCAACAGCATGGTAAGATTCTGGTTGTTGGTACGCTGGTATTCAGCGTGCTGGTGGGTATAACGGTAGGGGACATTAGCGGAAAAGCTATTGCCAACCTCGAATATGAAGAAGTTAAACACCTGAACCCGGTATTCATTAATGATACCCTATATGCCCGTACAAAAATTCTTGATAAACGCGAATCCAAATCCCGGGCCGATCGGGGTATTGTCTATGTAGAAACTACAGGATATAATCAACATGGTGAGGACGTATTATCATTCAAACGAAAAGTATTAATACCAAAAAAATCCTGATATGAGCGAGTATTTATTGCGCAGCCTGATGTTTGTTCCGGCCCATAATGAAAAATTTATGGAAAGCGCAACAAGGGTGGAAGCGGATGTGCTCTTACTGGATTTAGAGGATTCTGTTCAGCCACTTGCCAATAAGCAGGTAGCAAGGGATATGATCCTGAAATACATCAATGACGGGCGATTAGCAGGAAAGATTATTTTTCCCCGGGTGAATGACCGGGAAAGCGGTCAGTTGTTAAAGGATGTTCTTCAGCTTGCGGTTCCGGGAATCAACGGGTTTATGTACCCGAAATCAAAGTCTGGAGATGATGTCTATTTTTTCGATAAGTTACTGGAAACGGTAGAATATGAAAGAGGTATTCCGGTGGGCACATTTAAAATCATACCGTTGATTGAAACAGCCGCTGCTGTAATGAATGTTCAGGAGATCTGTCGTGCATCAACAAGAGTCGTGGCTATCGCTTATGGATCAGAAGATTTCATTACCGACCTGGAAGGAATTCACGATCCGGAACATGAAAGTTTATTTACACCCCGCGCTATGATCGCTATGGGCGCAAGAGCAACTGGTGTTATACCGATAGATACTGTACATGTACGGGTTCATGACCTGGAAGATCTGGAGCATAACCTCATCCTTTCTAAAAAGCTGGGCTTTGAAGGAATGCTGGTGTTGAATCCTAAGGAACTGCCCCTGGTACATCAGTACTATTCTCCAACGGAAAAAGAATATGAGGATGCCCGCGAGATGTTGCATATGGCAGAAGAAGCACAGTTGCGGGGTGAGGGGGTAGCGATTAAAAACGGCAAGTTCATTGGGCCGCCAATGATCAAAGCCGCCAAAAAGACAATAATCAAAGCAGAGTTAATTAAAAAGAAAGGCGAAAGATGACGTTGGCGATTATGCAGCCCTATATATTTCCGTATATCGGGTATTTTCAACTGGTTCAGGCAGCAGATAAGTTTGTTTTTTATGATGATGTCAATTTCATCCGGCAGGGTTGGATCAACCGAAATAATCTTTTGCTGAACGGTGCTCCGCATCTGTTCACGGTACCTCTGGAGAAACAAAGCCCCAATAACCTGATCAATGAAGTAGCGATCAGCGCAGCGTTATATGAACGCTGGAAAGATAAATTTTATAAAACACTGGAGCAGGCTTACCGTAAAGCGCCCCATTATGCTACGGTATTGGAATTGATCAAAGCGGTAATGGAAAGTTCGGTTACACATATTGGTGAGCTGGCTAAGAAAAGTATCGAGCTGACCAGTCGTTATATGGGTTTGGATACGGAATTTGTTCAGAGTTCCACCCTATATGAAAATGCTGAACTGAAAAGCGCTACCCGGGTGCTGGATATCTGTGCAAAGGAAGGAGCCACCGTTTATATCAATCCAATAGGCGGACAGGAATTGTACAATAAGGAGCTGTTCCGGGAACATGGCATTGACCTGTATTTTCTAAAAGCCGGGGCCACCCCCTATACGCAGTTGAAAAATGAATTTGTTCCATATCTGTCTATCATTGATGTACTAATGTTCAACGCTGCAAGCGACCTCTCTGAAGTATTAATAAATTATAAACTGATATAACTATGAGAAAAAAAGTTCTGATAATGGGTGGCGGCGGAACCGCTAGTACAATTGCGTATGCAATTATCGATGCAAATAGACGAGGTGATAATACTTTGGAATTTGTCGGGTATCTGAATGATCGGGATGGTGTCACTGAAATTGAGGGGCATCCGGTTGTTGGAGGTCTGAAGGATATCCCTTCTTTTATAGAAAAGGATTATTATTTTATAAATGCTATTGGGAAGATTGGTGTACAACAACAACGCATTGAACTTTTAGAGTCATTAAACATTCCGGATGAACGATATGCTACATTTATTCATCCGCTTGCTTATGTTGCACCTAATGTGGTTCTAGGACCAGGATGCGTTATTATGCCAAATGTAAGTATATCTCCGGGGACACAACTGGGAAAATGCTGCAGGGTAATGGTAAATGCAATTATTGGGCATAACAACATAATTGGTATGCATTGTTTTTTTGCAGCTCAATCCTGTACAGGAGCATACTTAACCATAAAAGACGGTGTATTTGTAAGCCTTAATGCTACAGTACGCGAATTTCTCACGCTTGAAGCCTATTCAACAGTTGGTATGGGAGCGGTATTAACAAAGTCGATTGGAGAACATGAAATATGGATTGGAAATCCTGCAAAGAAAATGGAAAAGAAAAATTAGAACAGTTCAATCCATAGTATTGTGTTTATAATTGTTGCCTTAAACCTTATAGCTGAGAAAATCATAAATAATTGAATGATAGTTGTTTCAATACTATGTCTCACATATAACCATGCGCCATATATCCGTCAATGTCTTGATGGTATATTAATGCAAAAATGTGATTTTGAATATGAGGTTTTAATTCATGATGACGCGTCTACAGATGGCACATCAGATATTATTCGCGAATATCAGGAGAAGTTTGGAAATATAATAAAGCCCATTATTCAAAAGGAAAACCAATTCAAACTTGGACTAAAAGGCGTTAATATTAAATATAATTTCCCGAGGGTAAAGGGGAAATATGTAGCAATGTGTGAAGGAGATGATTATTGGACCGATAAGATAAAATTACAACAGCAAGTTGATTTTTTAGAAAGGAATCGGGAGTATTCAATGGTTTTTTCAAATAGATTAATTGTTGATAGTGAGGGGAAAATTATTCGTAAAGATGTTTCAGATAAGGCTATATATACTGTAAAGGATATTGTCGATGGATTTATTCCATCAACACAATCCATGCTCTATAGGTTTTATCCAGGTTTGATCGACTTTATAACTAGAGGAAAAGGATTTTATTCAGGAGATAGGTTGATATCTTATTATTTATCATTGCACGGAAACATTTATCGTATTCCTGCAATTCTGGCCGCTTATAGGGATACAGGTACAGGTATATGGACAAGTTATGATGAATTTGACAGACTGCGTCAGCACGAAATTCATCTTGAGTCCTTTCATAAGTTTATTGGATTTGATTTACGCGACCCCACATTTGCAAAAAATGCATTTTTCAAACTATACGGGATACTCATCTATGGATTGAAGCACCCATCTTATTTCTTTAAAAGAAAATATTACGGATTGTTTCTTTCAATCTGGCGCAGATATGCTTATATGAATAGATTGAAACTATTAATTCATGCCACTATAAGGAAGTTAAAAAGAATTTTTGCCCGAACCAATGAATGAAAATGATATATAATGGTGATATACGGGTAAGTATTATAATGCCCAATTTCAATAAGGCCCAGTTCATAAAGGAATCAATCAATTCATGCCTGAATCAAACCTATGAGAATTTCGAATTGATTATAATTGATGATCACTCTACCGATAATTCGCAGGAGATCATAAAAGCATTTGCCAATAAAGACGGAAGGGTAAAATATTATCTTAGAACAGGTGTCAAGCAAGGTGGCAATGTATGTCGAAATCAGGGGATTCAAAATGCTACCGGTGAATGGCTGATTTTTCTTGATTCAGATGATTTGATGGAAAAATTTTGCCTGGAACAAAGGATTAATTGCATATCAAAATATTCCGATGTAGATGTGGGTCTGTTCACCATTGGCACCTTTAACCAAAAAATAGGAGATAGAAATACTTTTTGGAAGATAAACATGAATCATGACCTGCTGATCAGTTTTTTGAAGCATGATCTTCCGTGGCATACATCCTCTCCAATGTGGAATAAAAAAGTAATAGCTGAACTGGGAGGTTTCAATGAAAATCTTACCCGATTACAGGATGTTGAATTTCATACCAGAGCTTTGTTATTGCCAAATTTGCGCATGAAGTATTTTGAAAATGCTAAACCTGACATTTTCTATCGGGTGGATCCGGGCAGAGTTTCAGTTTCATCCTATAAGTTTGTTTCAAATTTTGTTGAGGGATGTATTCAATATATTCTTGCGATTAAACCGCAATTGGAAAATGCTGGCAAGAAAGAGTATATAAAATACCTTAATGGTACATTAGCTGTGGCAATAATAAGAATATTTCATTCCTATAGGGCATCACAAATTTTAGTAGAAGAAAGGGAAAACCTGATAGCCCAGGTGTTGAACAATGTTTCCCGCTCTGGCGGACTAATCAGGTTTATTGTCAGCATATTCAAGCGGATATATACACCAGGAGTACCTTACGTTCCGGGTCAGGATTCGGTTCTTAAAAATATATTAATACGCAGTGCCTCATGAGAATTGCACTTTTAACCGATGGCATCTGGCCTTTCGTAATTGGCGGGATGCAAAAACATTCCTTTTACCTCTGTAAATATTTTGCACAGCGTAAAGTGTATGTAGAGCTCTTCCATACTGCGGCAGAGGAATCGGTTATTGACATGCCGGCTCATTTCAGCCCCGAAGAATTAACTTATATCCGATCCTGGTATATTCCCCGCCAGCCGGGTGATAAACTACCCGGGCACTATATCCGTACCGCCTATAAATATTCGCATCGGATTTTTGAAGAACTGAAAGCGGTCATGGAACAGCAACCGGATATTGACTTTATCTATGCCAAGGGGCTTACGAGCTGGTCACTCTTAAAGCATCGCCACGAACTGAAGCAATGCCCTCCGGTGGGCATTAATGTGCATGGTTATGAATATTTTCAAAAAACCGCATCCATAAAGCATAAACTGGAGCAATACCTGCTAATTCCCGCTTTTAATTATATCAATGAGCATGCAGACTATATTTTTTCCTATGGCGGTAAAATCACTACCATAATCAGGAAACACATTAATAATTCTGCTAATAAGATAATTGAGATTCCAACAGGAATTGAGCGGGATTTCTTAACACCGGTGATTCAGCAGACTGGGGCTGGCAGGAACTTTGTATTTATAGGGCGTAATGAGCGTCGCAAGGGAGTAGAAGAACTGAATAAAGCCATTCGTAATCTAAACGGTAAAGCGGATTTTCATTTTCATTTTATTGGTGATATCCCTGATGAGCACCGTATAGATGCCCCTAATATTCATTATCACGGAATTTTACGCGACAGGAATTCCATAACCGCAATACTGCAGCAGGCCGATGTTCTGGTATGCCCGAGTTATTCAGAAGGAATGCCGAATGTGATCATGGAAGGGATGGCTTCAGGCTGTGCCATTATCGCTTCCGATGTTGGGGCGGTAAACATCCAGGTTGGGCCTGAAAACGGCTGGTTGATTAAACCCGGGTCGGTTCCTTCGCTCCAACAAGCGATGGTATCCGCACTGGCCCTGAAAGAGGATGAACTGTTGCAGATGCGCGAAAATTCTGTTAAAAAAGTCCGCGATCAATTTCTGTGGGAACAGGTGATTGATCAGAAGATCGCGGCGATACAAAAGATTATTTCGAATGAGCAAACTGGATAATATTGGCTTAAAAAGTATTGGTTTGATTGGTTCGCTGCTGTTGTTCATCAGCGCCAGTTGCCAAACCCCACTGCGGTACTGGGGCTTCAATGGCAAAGATGGCCTTACAGACTATATGGAAAAAGCAAAGATTGATACGTCTACGTATAAGTCTTCATTAGATTTAATTCCCGGAGTTTACCAACAGGGGATAGACCTGTCAAAAAATGGCCAGACCTTTATTGTTACTTCGGCACTCCAAAAAAGAGTAAAAGATGCGTTTTCAGTTTCTTTTTTCTTTAAAGGTTCTTCCTTTCAATTTCAATCATTTCCAAAACCGGACTTATTAATTCAGATCGGTTATCCCTACCTGTTATTTCGTACTACCGCAATAAAAAATGGTAAACCAGTGGTGGATAATTGGCGAATCAACCTCAATGGTGCAGGACCCGCATCCTATAGCTATTATACGGATGGCAATTGGCACCAGCTCACCTTTACCGTTGATCTGAAGACAGGTAAGAAGCAGATTTTTGTTGACGGCAAAGCAGTAGAGCAATTCACAAAGGATATTGTAAAGGGTGGGACCCTCGAACTTTCGGCTTTCGATGGCTTTCGCAATACTCATCAGCTTGATGAGCTGTCGTTTTACAATTCCGCGATTAGTGAACAGGTGGTGAACAGGGAGTATAAAAAATTTTCGAAGGGGTTGGTTTCCATGCAATCTGTTCCAGCAATTGGAACAATGGAACGTAGCGCCCCCCGAAAAACCATTCGTGGTTATGATCCGGATGAATTTGCTCCTGGTTACCCCGAGTACACCACCCAGGCCTTGGATCAGTTGAAGAGTTTTCCTGATCCGCGCTTTTCCACCACTACACCATTGCTCAGAAATTTCTCATGGCTTGATATAACCTATTTGCACCGGGAATTACCGGGTACAGGTGGGATGGGTTTTGGAAAGACAAATCCCTCGAAAGCGGTTGAAATGGCACAGGAACTTTACAACCGATGGAATTATTATTTTGACATTCCCGTTCTTCGCAGTGATAAAGCCGCTTTGGAAAAAAGTTATGGAAACATAAATACAGTATCAGGAGCGTTAATCAATCATGCTAAGGCAAATAAAGAAATTCAAACCTCAGCCATTATAGTACAGGTTCAGGGCAATCCTAAACATGCTGGATTTGAAAGCAATGTTGCATACGTCAGATCACAATCTTTAGACAATAAATATTACCTTAAAGATTCAAAGGGTAAAATTCATAAAAGAAATGGACGAAATATTTTAAGTCCACTTGCCCCGCTGGATTTCATGTATAAGGATGCCCAAACAACATCTTTTTACCTGAGAACTGCAGAACAATTTCTAGGGAGGCCAATAAATATGCTGAATGAGAATGGCGAATTCTTCGGTCATACTATACCTCAGTCATTGTTGGAATCGGATCCGGCAGTTAAGAGCGACATCAAATCCAAAGGGCTGTCCAATACAGATTATAATGGCTGGTTTCAGAACAGACTCGATACCGCGTATAAAAATGAAATTCTGCGAACATTAAAATGGTCTGATACAAAGTTTACATTTTATAATGTTTCCGAAGTTCAACCGAATTACTGGCCTTCCTATAAAATGAGGCGTACATCTAATTTCCGTCAGAATGGAATTCACTATTCGACACCTAACTTTTACCCTGCGTCTCCGGCAAACTGGAGAACCAATAATGGAACTTATAATGGTTATAGTGTAGTTGCTGATGCCCGGCAACGTGAAATTGAACTTGGAGATAAATTCTTTGCTCCTTTTGTATCGGCTGGATGGAAAGATGAGGAAAGCAATATAAGACCGGCACAGTGGTTAGCGCTTAATAAGGCCATGGTAATGCTTGGAGCCGAATTTTTTCACGTAGGGTACTTTAATATTACCGGAAGCAAGGGCTGGCCTAATGGCAAAGGACCATATGATCCCCGGGGGTATATTTATCAGGCAGCTATGCCCGCATATGCCCAGGCAATAGGGTCCAGGATATACTCTTTTCTGAGTAACGGATATTTGCTCAATCCACATAAATCATCGTCAGCCGGAAACCCTTATGCGTTCAGACTCAAAGGATCAAGGGAAAATCATTTATTAATGGTTCGTAAATTGGATAATGCATATATAATTTTTGGAAGCATACAGCCAAATTCCAACATTTCCGGTAATGTTCCTTTAAGGGAGCCTACTGAATTTGAACTGGAAGGGAAAAAACTAAAAATAGAAATTCGTAAACAGGGTAGTGTCTACTATTATAAACCGGATTCAAAGGCTCCTGTATTTTTTCAAATTGATGGATGGCATCAATATGAGCATCCTTTTTATTGGAATACGGATGAAGTGGTTGAAGCGGAACTGGCAAATAATATCAATTTGAACTGGGGTAATATCAAAACAGAAAACAGGAATAAAAATCCTTTTGATCTTACCCAAACTTCCTCTTACATTTCTTTGAATGATAAAGATAAAATCAATTTTGAGTTTAATGATCGGCAACATATTTATATACGGGCAAGATCAAACCGATCTGCCAGGTTGAATATAGATTTCCGTGATGGATCTTCAAAGTCGGTAACAGTGGATAATGAAAATTGGAACTGGTATAAGATTGAGAATGCTTCTGTTAAAAGTGAACCTGGTGGGCAAACACATATTACACTGCGCACAGGGCAACCTGTTGAAATAGATGTTATAATTGGATCCGATTTAAACCAGGATGAGTTCAAAAGCAAGTATTCTAAGCAATTATGAGTATTGATATGAGCCTGAGTTTGCGTTCTGTTACTTTGGAGAAGCAAAAGGAGATGAAAAGGATTAATTTCCTTGTAATTTCAACGCTCTTCCTAACTTCTATTGTCTTATTTAAGTCTCCCTTTGAATTCTACATTTTTTATATTCCTGTTTTGGCTCTATTCCCGTTCTTCATAAAAAGACTGGAATTCAACAAAGGGTTGGTTGCTTTTTTTGTGATCATAGGGCTGGCAAGCCTTTATGGATTACTCACTGAATCAAATACGATAGGTAATTTTTTAAAGGTATATATAAGTATCATTCTTTTATACAGCTTTTATTATTACGCTATTGCGTATAACAATTTTAGAGTTTTACCTCTTTTTTTGCTCTACCTCAAGTTTTGCAGAGTAATTGCAGTAATCGGAATTATCCAGGTAATTTCCTATACAATAGGATTTACACCAGGTTATGATTTCAGGTGGTTATTTAATAAATATACTCTTGTAGCCAATGAAAATCATATTCGTTTAAGTTCTATCATAGCAGAGCCATCTCAATATGCATTTCTATTAGCGCCGGCAATGTTCGTTTCGCTTTACACCCTTATTTATAATAATACAGTTTTTCAGAGCAGGAAAGCCTCTCTGTTAATTCTTCTCACAACAGTTTTGACTTTTTCGACACATGCATACATCGTTATACTTTTTAGTGTAATGTTTGTATTGATGAAAAAATTTAATTTAATTAAATCACTCGTCTTTATATTTATATTACTCACTGGATTTATCTTTATTTATAATACCAAGCCGATCATCAGAGAAAGAATTGATGATTCTGTATTGATTATTAAGGATGTGCACAGGATCAATGACCGGTATTTTTTATCCAAACTGAATAATAGCTCTTTTACACTTCTGAATAATTCAGTTGTAGCCTTAGGGTCATTTTCTGAAAATCCAATTTCAGGGGGTGGACTTGGTTCACATCCAGTATCTTTCGATAAATATTCCATTACCCGTCAGCGCTATCTGCCCTTTCAGGATTTTAATGCTATGGATGCGAATTCTCTATTTTTGCGTTTGCTTTCTGAATTAGGACTTTTAGGCATCGCAATTTTTTTATTCGTATTATTCAAATTCCGTTATCGGAATGCTAATGATACTATCGCCTGGGTTGTTAGTCATGGTATTCTAGTTATGCTGATTGCAGCCTTATTAAGAGAAGGGCATTATTACTTAAGCGGTGTTCCGCTGTTCCTGTTCATGTATATTTATATAAAGAAATACGGCATATAAAAAAATACAATAATTCATATGGCTAATATCCTGATCACCGGCGGAGCCGGAAACGTTGGTAGCAGTCTTGCTGCCAGATTTATTAAAAATCCTGAAAACTTTGTCGTAATTGTTGACGATATCAGTACGGGATCTATGGAAAAACTACCATCCAAAGAATATAAAAACTGGAAATTTGTTAAGGCTGATGCTAATAATTTCGAAGATATAGCCCCTGTTTTGCTACACTACGGATTTGATTATGTGTTTCATTATGCTGCTGTGGTAGGTGTTCAGCGAACACTCAATAATCCGATCAAGGTTCTCAAAGACGTTGATGGTATTAAACATATTTTGAACCTAAGCAAAAGCACCGGTGTTAAGCGTGTTTTCTTTTCATCATCTTCGGAGGTGTATGGTGAACCCTTTGAAATTCCACAACGCGAGGAAACCACACCACTGAATTCGCGGCTTCCTTATGCTATCGTTAAGAATATTGGTGAAGCATATTTGAAATCATATCAGCAGGAGTTTGGACTGGATTATACTATTTTCCGTTTTTTTAATACGTATGGGCCGAATCAAAGTGCCGATTTTGTAATATCCCGTTTCATCCAGCTTGCACATAGAGGAAAGGATATTACTATTTACGGAGATGGTTCTCAGACACGTACATTCTGTTATATTGATGATAATACTGAGGTGGCTGAAAAATGTATCACTGAGCAGATATGTATAAATGAAACTTTAAATGTTGGAAATGATAATGAGATGACCATCGTTGAGTTAGCAAATAAAATTATAACCCAATTGGGATCATCATCGAAAATCATTCATTTGCCCCCGCTTCCGGAAGGTGATATGAAAAGGCGTTGTCCGGACATTTCGAGAATGAAACAGATTATTGGACGCCCACTAACTACATTGGAAGAAGGAATTGAAAAGACCGCAAAAGTTCTTAATGCCTGAACATGAAAAACGTTCTGTTACTCTATAGCCGATATTCAAGTTATGTGCATTCATCCTTTCAAAGATTTACCTCTTTATTTGGGTATACGGTTCATGTAATCCGATACGCACCGGATAAAGCTTCTCCTTTTAAATTTGAGGATAATCCTAATATAAAATTTTATGATCGGGATAAGTTCAACGCCTCCTCCATTATAGAATTGATTAAGGAAAATGACATAAAAATAGTTATTGCCAGTGGTTGGCGCGATCAGGATTATTTAAAAGCCTGCAGGTATGTAAAGAATAATGGAGGCCTGACCATTGGCGCAATGGATAATCAATGGATGGGTACATTCAAGCAAAAAGTTTTTCAACATTTGGGGCCGGCAATGCTCAAACGATCTTTTTGCAGGCTCTGGATACCTGGTTTGTTTCAATACGAATACGCACGCAGGCTTGGCTTTGAACGTTTCAACATATTACTTAATTACTACACAGCTGATACGGATCTGTTTAAATATTCTGCGAACGAACATAGGGTGACCAGGCAATTTATATATGTTGGTCGTCTTTTAGAGATTAAGGGGACAGAAGTATTGATCAAAGCACTGGATAATTTTGGAAGCGAATTGCAAAATTCAGGCTGGAAATTCCTCATCATAGGAGGGGGCGATTATAAAGAACAGGTTGAAAAGCTGAGCCAAAAGTATCCATCGATTGAATATATACCTTTTCTGCAGCAGAAAGACCTGGCTCAGAAGACAAAGGAAGGAGGAGTTTTTGTTTTGCCAAGTAATTATGATGCCTGGTCAGTTGCGGTACATGAATTTGCTGCGATTGGTTGTCCTTTATTACTTTCCGAAGCGGTAGGATCAAGGGCGGCTTTTTTAAAACCTGGTTATAATGGTGAAGTATTTGCAACCGGGTCACATAAAGACCTGATAGCAAAAATGAAAGCATTTATTTCGAGATCCGATGACGAATTAAAATTGATGGGGGAAAGAAGTGCAACATTAGCAAAAACCATCGATCTGGATATCTGGTCATACACGTTGCATAATGCAATAGATGATCATAATAAACAGGTGAAGTATACGCGACTCTCACGCACTAAATATGCCTGATTCGTGGAAAAAAAGATCCTGGTTTTTACAGATTGGTATTATCCTGCATTCAAGGCCGGTGGCCCTGTTCGGTCAGTAACGAATATGGTAAATGTTCTAAGTGACCAGTTTGATTTTTATATTTTCACGGGAGATCGAGACCTGAATGACAGCGATTCCTTTCAAAATATTTCCTTCAACACCTGGAAACCTCTGGGAAAAAATAACTTTGTATATTATTCACAGCCTGAATTGCATAAAAAAAGATTGGCTGCTGAAATAACAAAGGCGAATGCTGATGTAGTTTATTTTAACAGCATGTTCTCTGTGAATTTTACATTATATCCGTTGATTCACATCATTCGTCACAAATTACCCGGCAAAATTGTACTGGCCCCAAGAGGTATGCTGCATGCAGGTGCTCTGAAATTGAAGCTATTAAAGAAGAAGATTTTTATCGGCCTTCTTAACTTTTTTAATATCCCTGCAAAAATTACATTTCACGCTACGGATGAACAGGAAAAACGTGATATTCTGAAAAATTTTCCGGGGGCAAAGGAAGTTGTTGTTGTTGGCAATATTCCCGACACCAGTATTTCAGCGTTTTCAATTCCGGAGAAAATTCCTTCAACCTTAAGAATAGTTTTTCTCTCGAGGATACAGCAGAAAAAGAATCTGCTTATGTTTCTTAAGCTTCTAAATGAATTTAAAGCTCCGCCCGGCGCTATTAGTTTTGATATCTACGGATCAAAGGAAGATGCGACTTACTGGAAACAGATTGAAGAGTCGATTAGTTCAAGCCCACATACCATACGCTTTATGGGAGAAGTTGAACATGAACAAGTAATGAAGGTGCTCTCATTTTATCATTTATTTGTTCTTCCAACTCATGGCGAAAATTTTGGCCATTCGATTTATGAAGCATTGAAAGCAGGTGTTCCGGTACTGATAAGCGATCAGACTCCATGGCGTAATTTACAGGAATTTCACGCCGGATGGGATATTCCATTAAATGAGCCTGATAAATATATAAATGCCCTAAAGACCATGCTTGATCTTGATCAGCAATCATTCGACCGATACGTTCAGGGAGCAAAGGCTCTGGCAAATAAGTATATTCAGGATAATAATTTCGTGGAAGATTATAAGAAACTCTTTAGCGATAATAAGGCATCATTCAATTCAACTGTAACAATGTAATGAATGTCCAGCGATCCAATCAAAAGGCAGTAGATCTTTCTGGTTATAATAATGACTGGTACAGCAAAGAAATCGGCGCCGGCAAATTGAAGCAGATGATCTGGTATTTCACTAATATTCTGTTTTTTACAAATAGTATCAATGTTTTCAGTGGCCTGAAAGTTTTTTTGTTGAGGTTGTTCGGAGCGAGGGTAGGCCAGGGTGTATTGATCAAGCCAGCAGTGAATATCAAATACCCCTGGAAGTTAGAAATTGGTGATCATGTATGGATCGGCGAAAAGGTCTGGATTGATAACCTGGCCCCGGTGAGGATTGGTTCCAGCGTGTGTATCTCGCAGGGCGCCATGCTGCTGACAGGAAACCATAACTATAAATTACCCAGCTTCGACCTGATGATCGGCGCTATAACCCTGGAAGACGGCGCCTGGGTGGGGGCACAAGCTATTGTTTGTCCGGGTGTAACCCTGGCTACACACGCGGTATTGAGTGTGGGTTCTGTAGCTACCTCAAATCTTGACGCATTCGGAATCTATTCGGGTAATCCCGCTATATTTCAGCGCGAGCGGGTGATCAATCTTTAGCCATTAATAGAATTTTCATCAGAGTCTTGTAAACATTCGACCCGATTCAACGCGAATATTTGATTTCCCGGAACCGGATTTTTATCGTATAATAGGAGAATAACCGGGGCTGATTTCCGTTTTGTTCTACCGCTCAGGGCTCTTTAAGCAATAATTTAATGACCATTTCAATTATAACGGCCACCTATAATAGTGCCGCAACCCTTCAGGATACCCTGAACAGTGTACGGTCGCAGGACTATCCCGCTATCGAACACCTGGTGGTAGACGGCTTATCGTCTGATGCCACCCTGGAGATCGCGCGGAGTTACCCGCATGTGGCAAAAATCGTTTCCGAAAAGGATAAGGGTATCTACGATGCCATGAACAAGGGCATTGCCCTGGCCACG
The DNA here is from genome assembly GCA_023409675.1 of Bacteroidota bacterium. GTDB lineage: Bacteria > Bacteroidota > Bacteroidia > Chitinophagales > Chitinophagaceae > Flavitalea. Next base: position 3,367 of record JAEYRC010000025.1, on the reverse strand, counting down.
GGAGAAGTGATCGGCATCCTGAACTCCGACGATTTTTATATGGATGAACAGGTGCTGTCGCGGGTGATGAAAGCTTTTGAAGACCCCACGGTGGATGCGGTTTATGGCGACCTTCAGTATGTTAAGGCCGCGCAAACGGATAAGGTTACCCGAAACTGGAAGGCGGGAAAGAACAGTCCGCGTAAATTTTACTTCGGCTGGATGCCGCCGCACCCCAGCTTTTTTGTCCGCCGGCGGGTGTACGACAAGGTGGGGGTTTTCAATACCACACTGCGCTCGGCAGCCGATTATGAACTGATGCTGCGGGTGCTGCTGAAACACCGCATGAAGGCGGTATATATTCCAAAAGTACTGGTGCGCATGCGCCAGGGCGGCATGAGTAACGCGTCGATCTGGAACCGATTGCGTGCCAACCGGGAAGATAAGCAGGCCTGGAGACTGAATGGCCTGCGGCCCTGTTTTTTTACGATACCGTTGAAGCCACTGCGGAAGGTGTTTCAGTTTGTGTGAAATACAGAATACAGAATACATTTCCCGCAGATTAGCGCAGATTGGAGCAGATTTTCGCAGATTTTTTTCGTTTAATGATCATTGGATGACTGACCGGGTGAAATAAATTCGGTTATGACAGAAAATGAACTATCGTATCATATTCGTGGCGCAATTTATCAGGTATATAATGCTTTGGGACCCGGTTTGCTGGAATCTTCCTATTGTGCCTGCCTGACTGAAGTATTACGGGAAAAAGAACTTGATATAAAAACTGAAGTTCCGGTTCCGGTATTTTGGAATGATAAACACCTGGGTATCGGATACCGAATCGATCTGCTTGTAGAAAATAAGGTGATCATTGAAGTCAAATCAACAGATGCTCTTGCAGAAGTACATCATAAACAGGTGCTCACTTACCTGAACTTAACCAAACTCAAACTTGGCATTTTGGTGAATTTCAATTGCGATAATATCGCTCAAAACATTTTCAGAAAAGTCAACAAACTCTGATATATTTATCTGCGTAAATCTGCCCAAAATCCGCGTCATCTGCGGGAAATGTATTCTGTATTCATCCGCGAAAATCTGCTCAAATCTGCGCTAATCCGCGGGAAAGGCTGTTCATCCGTAAGAAACTGTATTCCACAACTTATATTTGTTCAAAATAATACCGAATGTCTAAAACAGCCCTCATCACCGGCGTAACCGGCCAGGACGGCGCCTACCTCAGCGACCTGCTCCTGAAAAAAGGCTATACCGTACACGGCATTAAACGCCGCAGCTCCCTGTTCAATACCGACCGTATCGATCACCTGTACCAGGATCCGCACGAACAGCATCGGAACTTTACCCTGCACTATGGCGACCTGACCGACAGCACCAACCTGATCCGGATCATCCAGGAAGTGCAGCCCGACGAGATCTATAATCTCGCCGCCATGAGCCACGTAAAGGTGAGCTTCGAAACACCCGAATATACCGGTAATGCCGATGGCCTGGGAACCCTGCGTATACTCGAAGCCGTCAGACTGCTGGGCCTCACCGAAAAAACTAAGATCTACCAGGCATCCACATCCGAACTCTATGGAAAAGTTCAGGAAGTGCCACAGTCGGAAAAAACGCCGTTCTACCCCCGCTCACCCTATGCGGTAGCGAAAATTTACGCCTACTGGATCACCGTCAACTACCGCGAAGCCTATAACATGTTTGCCGCCAATGGCATCCTCTTCAACCACGAATCGCCCCTGCGCGGCGAAACCTTTGTAACGCGCAAGATCACCCGCGCCGTTGCCAAGATCGCCCTGGGCATGCAGGATAAACTGTACCTGGGTAACCTTGACGCGCAGCGCGACTGGGGTCACGCCAAAGACTATGTGGAAGCCATGTGGCTGATCCTGCAGCAGGATGTTGCGGAGGATTACGTTATCGCCACCGGAGTTACCACCCCCGTGCGCGACTTCGTACGCAAGGCCTTTGCCGAAGTGGGCATCGAACTCGAATTCCGCGGCTCCGGCGCGCAGGAAACGGCTGTCGTTGCCGCCTGCAAAGATCCCGAATACCAGCTTGAAACCGGTACCGAAGTGCTGGCGGTAGATGAACGCTATTTCCGGCCAACAGAGGTTGACCTGCTCATCGGCGACCCCACCAAGGCCAATACAAAACTAGGCTGGAAACCGCGCTATACGCTTGATCTGCTGATCGGGGAGATGGTGGCGGCCGACCTGGATATATTTAAGAAGGAAAAATTGCTGAAAGATTCGGGTTATGTTATCCGGAATCAATTCGAGTAGTTTTAATACATTTCCCGCAGATGGCGCAGATTTGGGGCAGATCAGCGCAGATGAACAGCCAAAAAATCTGCGTAAATCTGCTAAAATCCGCGGATTCTGCGGGAAAGGCTGTTTTAAAATCTAACACATGAACAAATCAGATAAAATATACATCGCCGGGCACCGCGGCATGGTCGGCTCGGCCATACACCGCCGGTTGCTGAAAGACGGCTTTTCCAACTTCATACTCCGCAGTTCTTCAGAACTCGACCTCCGCAACCAGGCCGCCGTAAACGCGTTTTTCGAACAGGAAAAACCCGATTACGTCTTCCTGGCCGCGGCAAAAGTTGGCGGCATCATGGCCAACAACACCCAACGGGCAGAATTTCTCTACGATAACCTGATGATCCAGACGAACAGCATCCATGCCGCCCATGGGCACGGCGTGAAAAAACTGATGTTCCTGGGCTCTTCCTGTATCTACCCCAAACTGGCGCCGCAGCCCCTGAAGGAGGAATACCTGCTTACGGGCGAGCTCGAGCCGACCAATGAGCCCTATGCCATCGCCAAGATCGCCGGCATCAAAATGTGCGATGCCTACCGCGAGCAGTACGGGTCGAACTTTATTTCGGTGATGCCCACCAACCTCTACGGTCCGAATGACAATTACGACCTCAACAGTTCGCATGTACTGCCGGCCCTCATCCGCAAGATATATGAGGCCCGCGGCAATAAAGACCCCGAAGTCGTGCTCTGGGGCAGCGGTAAACCCCGCCGCGAATTTTTGCATGCCGATGACCTCGCCGATGCCTGCCTCTTCCTGATGGAACAGTACAATGAACCCGGTCCCATCAATGTTGGGGTAGGCGTGGATGTGTCTATCGAAGACCTGGCCGAAGCCATTCGCGCGATCGCGGGCTACCGCGGCCGGATCGTAAAAGATAAAAGCAAGCCCGATGGCACCCCCCGCAAGCTGATGGATGTCAGCAAGCTCACCGCTTTGGGATGGGAAGCTAAGATCGACCTGGAAACGGGCCTGCGCCGGGTTTTTACCGATTATAGCCGTATGGTTCGGGGCGAACCGCTGCAGTACAGTTAGTCAGTGC
>JAEYRC010000013.1 GCA_023409675.1 Bacteroidota bacterium | reverse complement strand
ACCTTGACCAAATATGGCTATCCCCCCGACAAACAACAAAAAGCAATTGATACGGTGTTAAAGCAAGCCGAGCTGTTGGCTGATTATTGGATTAATTTATAATCAACCTCAAATAATACGTTTCTTCGGTAGTGTTTATTGTGTAACTATGTAGTTATCAATATTTTGTAGTTATGCATGAAACGTCAATGAAATTTCCGAAATCTTGATTTATTTTGGTTATTTTTGTAGAAATAACATCTCATGGCACAAACAGATCAATTGAGGAAAAAACTGACACCTGGTAAGGCGTTCCGCCGGGAGGACCTGGAGCGGTATACCTCATCTGTTGACCGAGACCTTAGTAATCTGGTGCAGAAAGGTGCACTACGTAAAGCCGCTCGGGGTGTATATTATGTACCCCGAAAAACGGCTTTCGGTAAAGCAGCTCCCGAGGATAAGGAATTGATTCGAGTGTTTTTAAAAGATAATCGTTTCCTGCTTACCTCACCAAATGCATATAATAGCCTTGGCGTGGGCACTACCCAACTGTATAATCTGCCTGTCGTTTATAATCATAAGCGTCATGGCACTTTTAAACTTGGGAACCGATCCTATAGTTTCAGAGTAAAGCCATATTTCCCAAAGCAGTTAACTGAGGAGTTCCTGCTGGTAGACCTGGTAAATAATCTGGCTCAACTGGCGGAAAATGGGGAAGAGGTCTTAGCCAGAGCATCCGAGAAGGCAAAAGCAATGGATAGTCCAAAATTGCGAGCTGCTGTTCGGCAGTATGGTAATATGCGTACACAAAAGCTGTTTTCATCCTTTTTGCAGAATAATTCCTAATGGCCTCTATTTATCTGCACCAGCATCCCCAATTTGCCGATTTATTATCCATTGTTGCTGATGCTAAAGGGATACTACCTACACTGGTAGAAAAAGATTATTGGATCATGCATGTATTGCATGGTCTAAAGATGCAGGGTCTAAAGTTTGAGCTCAAAGGCGGTACTTCTTTATCAAAAGGGTATGGCATCATTCACCGGTTTTCAGAAGACATCGACATTCATATACATCCGCCGGCGGAGTTGGGCGTTGAGGTAATCCCAAAGAAAACAAAAGAGCAACATGTTCTTTCACGAAAAGGTTTTTATGATTGGCTGGCCGCTAACCTTCGGATTGATGGAATTGAAGAAGCCGAACGGGACACTGCATTTGACGACGAGGATGCCTACCGAAGTGGCGGAATTCGCCTTCTTTATGATTCACTTACAGAACCAGTCACAGGCGTAAAATCAGGAATTTTACTGGAAGCAGGTTTTGATACCGTCACACCCAATAAAGAGCTTACGATCTCCTCCTGGGCCTTGGACCATGCTCTGGAAAGAGCAGTGCCCGGAATAATCAATAACCAGGCAATAGCGATAGCTTGCTATCATCCGGGGTACACTTTTGTGGAAAAACTGCAAACCGTTACGACAAAGTTTCGCAAGGAGCAGGAAGGTGCTGCTAAGCAGCTAAACTACATGCGTCAGTATTATGATATTTTTTGCTTGCTGAATCATCCCGACGTTCAAAGCTTTATTGGTACAGCAGAATATAAGACTCACAAGCAAAAGCGCTTTCCAAAAGCAGATTTGCAGGTTCCAATTTTTGAAAATGAAGCGTTTTTATTGTCTGATCCCGAGATCCGCTCAGACTTTACAACACGCTATGAAGCAACAAAGAACCTTTATTATCAAGGTCAACCTACCTTTGAGGAAGTACTTGCCCGGATCAGGGATAATTTAAGGAGACTATAGACTTCATTTAATGCCATAACCATTTTCAACGGCCCATAAGAGCGCTTTTAGGCTGTTTAGGGCATATACAAGATTTCGGGTTTCATAAATATCTATTCAGGTGTATTAAATTAGGAAGATGGATCCTATCGTATTATCACGTAAAGAGCTTTATGAATTGGTTTGGCAGGAGTCAATGCTTTCACTTTCCAAACGATACAATATATCTGATGTTGGCCTTCGTAAGATGTGTATCCGCATGGAAATACCTGTTCCGCCAGCTGGGTATTGGGCAAAAGTTCAATTTGGGAAAAAGGTTAAGAAAACTGCTCTTTCTGCAAATTATAATGGAGAAGAAACCGCCAGGCTACAATTGAGGAATGAGAACAATCCTGCGGCTGATCGTCATTCACCTTCCCCTAGAACGCTGAAAATTCTGGAAGTGGAGCGGGATGAATCACTTTCTCTGCAGGTTCCTGAGAAGTTGTTGAAACCACATCCATTAATTGCACAAACAAAAAGCGTTCTTTCAAAGCAAAAGCCAGATGGATATAATTACATAGGCATTGTATCATCCAGCTATGAGGGTTTGGATATACGGGTGGCTAAAACAAATGTAGATCGTGCACTCCTGTTCTTTGATACATTGATCAAAGCACTTAAAGCACGGGGACATTCCGTTGAAACCAGAAATCGGAAAACATTGGCGATCGTAGGCCGACACGAATTTGAGCTTTTTCTAAGGGAAAAGTTGCGAAAAGAAACAGTTCAGGAAAGAACCTGGACGAGGCAAGTATTTCATCCAAAGGGGATTCTTGCATTACAAGTAGGTGGATGGTATGGCAGGGAATATAAAGACGGGAGCACCCGTCTGGAGGAGCAATTGGCAAAAATCATTGCTGGTCTGGAGTTATCTGCAGCACAAAGAACGGAACAGCAGTTAGCATTTGAAAAGGCTAGGATAGAGCGTCAAGAAAAGGAGAGGCTGGCAAAAGAGTTGGAGGAAAGAAAGCAACAAGATCTTATGAATTTCAAAAAGTTACTCATTGATTCAGATAGATGGCACAAAGCTGAAAACCTGCGCAGGTATATCCATGAACTTGAAGTCAGGGCTGAAAAGAACCAGTCTCCTGAGACTCAGGAATGGCTGGTATGGGCAAATAGAAAGGCCGATTGGTATGATCCGTTTATTGAAAGCCCTGATGAACTCTTAGCAGATGTGGATCAAAATACCTTAGAATTTCGAAAAAAGCCATATGGGTACGGTTGGGGGTAATAGAATAACTACATATGATTTCTAACAAACTGATTTATAGCTTCCAAGTCGCCCAAAAAGTTCGAAAGCTGTCTACAATTGCCCGCTGATGGGGACAAACAAAGTAGATCTTTGCTTGTCCCCATTTTCAATTGTATAAACTGTTTCTTCGCTTCAGATGGAAATACAATTCCCTAAGACTTCGCTGATTTATAGCAGATGAGCGCAAATTCAACAGCCTATAAATTTCCCTGGAGTCGGTTATAGTTTGAAGTTTCCTGATAGCAAATTGATAGAATTAAGAAGCTTTCCTGATGATTTCAAGAATAGCGCCGGCAGTCTTATAACCGCTGATCAGCATTTTCCTGCCGGAAACCGTAAGGATCAATGCCGGAAAGCGGTTGATCTGATGGTTCCTGGTTTCGCGGATATCCTGCTTCAGCGCTTCAAGTCCATTGCCCTGGGTCATATCGGTATGGAAGCGCTTCGGATCAAATTGTGGATGCTGTTGACTGAATTGCTCCCCCAGTTCCTGTATCACCTCCGGGCGGGCCGTATTCTTTCCCTGCAGCAGCGCAGCAGCAGCGATAAACTCAAAGAAGGGTAGTTCAAGTGCAGGGGATTGCAGGGCAGCGCATTTTACCGCCATTCCGGCCGGATAAGATGATGCCGGTGGATCGAGCGACCAGAGGCGACTGTCGAAAGGAATTCCCGTAAGTTCAGCCGCCTGCATCCATAAGGGTCCCATCTGGGCCGGCCGGCTGATTTCATTGGCCCGGTCATAGTAGTTATCCCATGCCGGCAGCAGTCCGCCTATACATAAACGCACTACTGCCAGCGGATGGGCATTAATGAGCTGATGAAATTCACGCATGAACGCGTAACTCCAGCAACATAATGGATCGGCATAAAGCACGATCTCTTCTATTGAATTAGTACCGGTTGATTTATTTCTTTTTACCTTTTGTTGCTGAAGTTCCATTCTTTTTGGCGGGTTTATTTGGCTCCGTAGGAGGTAGTGGCGCGTCATTCCAGGAAAGGGGAGAAAAATCCATACTGGCATTCACTTCCGCGCTGCGTTCTTTACCCAATGCTTTATTGGTTTCCTGCACCTCTTTTTCCGTTCTGTTAGTGCCCGCGGCTTTCTGATCCAGCAAACCATTGGTTTCCAGTACATGTTTTACTGGATCATCAATGAACTGGAATTCTTCGCCAAACTGGGTGGTTTTACCGGAATTCCATGGTCCGGTGAAATCATTTCCACTTGACATATTGAAATACAAATTGCTGTAACGCGGATCACTTTGCAGAATGCCCGGAGGGAAGTTCGGTTGAATGGTTTCCAATGCCGCTTCAAACATCTGGAAGTGGGCTACCTCACGGGTCATCAGAAAGCGTAAAGTTTCCTTAACATAAGGATCATCGGTGAATTGAAGCAGGTATTCGTACACCATTTTAGCCCTCGACTCAGCGGCTATATCGGAACGGAGATCAGCCGTAAGATCGCCGGTGACATCTCCATTAATATAAGCAGCAGTCCAGGGAACTCCCTGGCTGTTGGTATATGCCGGACCGCCACCCGTGCCAACGAATAGTTGTGGAGCTGTCATGCCCTGATGAATAAGTTCTTCCTTGGCAGCTTTTCCTTTCATCAACTGCATGATCTCTGAATTTTCCGCTGCATCCTTTAAATCACCATTCACTCCCTTGAGCAACATTTGTATGGTTGCGCCAACGATTTCGAGGTGACTGAACTCTTCAATAGCGATATCCATTAACAGGTCATATTTATCGGGATACGGATTTCTTGCTCCGAAGGCCTGGCCAAAATAGCGCAGAGCCGCTGCCAGCTCACCATTGGCTCCGCCAAACTGTTCTAATAATAAGGTGGCAAATGCGGGATCTGGTTTGGAAACCCGTGCATTGAACTGAAGTTCTTTTACATGGTAAAACATAGTCGTCAGATTTGTATATGATTAAAAAAAAGGGATAGTAATAGTGCATTTGCTATTAATATCATGCCCGGCTATCGTGTTGCAGGATGAAGAATGTATTGGTTGGATCGGAATAATAATAAAAGGCTCTTGTGCCGATTCTTCCCCATCGTAGTTACCTTTGGAAAAAAAACACTGAAGCACCTTAAGGCGATAAATAAATATTTTTGGAAATACCGGGTTCGGTTTATTGCGGGTATCGTATTCATTATCCTGTCAAACTATTTTGCCATCCTGGCCCCACAGATCACGGGATTCATCTTTGATATGGTGAAGGGGCACCTGGGCGCGATGGATACCGGACGGCTACCCCGTAATTACGACCCCCTTGTTCAGGTGTTGATGAATTACCTGGAAGGATTTGACCTGAGTTTTGTGCAGCAGATCACCTTTTTCGGGATCATGATTCTTGTTGTAGCCCTGCTAAGCGGCTTTTTCATGTTTCTAATGCGTCAAACCATTATTGTCATGAGCCGGCATATTGAGTTTGATCAGAAGAATGAAGTTTTTGCTCACTACCTCAAACTCGACATCGGCTTCTTTAAAGCCCACAATACCGGCGATTTAATGAACCGCATATCGGAAGACGTCAGCCGGGTGCGCATGTATACCGGTCCGGCCATCATGTATTTTGTCAACCTGGTTTTCCGGATCTCTTTCTGCGTATTTTATATGATACGCAAAGATTGGGAGCTGACGCTCTATGTGTTATCGCCCCTGCCGGTTCTGGCCATTGCAATCTATTATGTCAATACCATAATACATAAAAAGAGTGAAGATATTCAAACCCGTTTATCAGACCTCACCACCAATGCGCAGGAATCGTATTCCGGTATCCGGGTGATCAAGTCCTTCGGACAGGAAAAATCGATGTTCGGTTTTTTTAATAAAAGCAGTGAGGAGTATAAGGAAAGCGCGATAGGACTGGCAAAGGTGGAAGCAATTTATTTCCCCTCTATGGCGCTGCTGATTGGCCTGAGTACCTTGTTAACCATTATGATCGGTGGTATTTACGCCATTGAAGGAAGACCGGGAATGACAGTGGGAACGATTGCGGAATTCATCATGTATATCAACCTGCTCACATTTCCGGTAAGTGCGATCGGGTGGACAGCCTCGATGATTCAGCGGGCTGCAGCTTCACAGAAACGATTGAATGAATTTTTAGATACATCCCCGGCTATTCAGGAGGCTGTAAATCCGGTTTCGGTTACACTTTCCGGTGGCGTGCTTTTCGATAAGGTTAGTTTTACGTATCAGAATACCGGCATCCGGGCCCTGACTGATATTAGTTTTACCCTTAAGCCGGGTGAAAAGATCGCGTTGATCGGGCATACCGGAAGTGGTAAAACCACTATTGCTCAGCTTATGATGCGGATGTATGATCCGGATAAGGGCCGCATCCTATTCGGAGATACCGATATTCGTTCACTGCCCCTGCAGGATCTTCGCCGCAATATCAGTTATGTTCCGCAGGATGTATTTCTGTTCAGTGATTCCATTGCCGCCAATATCGGGTTCGGAGCTGAAAAAGATATGGATGCGGTTCGTCATGCTGCTATGATGGCTCATATCGATAAGGAGATCATGGATTTCCAGGATAATTACCAAACCCGCGTGGGCGAGCGGGGAGTAACACTCAGTGGAGGTCAGAAGCAACGCATTTCCATTGCACGGGCTCTTGGTAAAGATGCGGAGATCATCATATTTGATGATTGTTTAAGTGCCGTAGACGCGCGCACCGAAAAACAGATATTGCGTAACCTTTCCGCATACCTGCAGCAGAAAACCGCCATCATCATAACACACCGGATATTATCACTGTTCAATTTCGACCGGATCATTGTACTGGAAGATGGAAAAATCGCAGAACAGGGAACCCATGAAGAACTTTTGGCCAACAATGGATTTTATCGCTACCTGTTCGAACAACAACAATCGGAACGGGATGAAAACAGTATAAGCCTTGATGAATTGTGAGTAATATTAAGATAATACTGAAATGTGGCAGTAATTCCCCAGGAAATTTTGTCGGTAAAAAAAACCTGTTATATTTGTTACAACTTAACAAGTAATCAGAACTATTAACTGTAAAAATTAAATTGATTGTGGCGTACGAAAACAACGAAAAAAGACAGGAAAGCGTGTATAGTAAGCGCATAAGGGCTGGTAAGAGAAGAACCTATTTCTTCGATGTAAGGGCAACCCGTGGTAATGATTATTATATCACGATTACGGAGAGCCGCAAAAAATTTAATGAAGACGGATACGACCGCCATAAAATATTCCTCTATAAGGAAGATTTCAATAAATTCATCAAAGCGCTGGGTGAAGCGGTAGATTACGTTAAGACCGACCTGATGCCCGATTTTGATTTCGATGCCTATAATCACGATCAGGATGAACAGGGAGATCGTGAAACTGAAATCCGCGATACGGATCATTCCAGTGAAGACTCCTTACCCGAAGTGGCTATGGCTACAGCCACCGGTACCAGTCCCGTAACTCCTGATTCTCAGCCTGATAATAAATCTTCCCTCGATGAGGAAGTAGATAAATGGTAGAACATTGAATTGCTCATAGAAAATTAAAGCCGCTGTTTAGCGGCTTTTTTTTATTTTTAGCTACTAAACCCGGTGGCTTGATGCCACTACAACCAAAACTTCCGATGAGAAATACCCCGCTCTTCCGGTATTGCCTGGCAATACTGTTGCTGTGTTTATATTCCTGTAACCAGCATGCTCCCGCAGAAAAAAAATCAAAATTATACAATATCGCCAGGGCAATGGAACGGGAGTTTCTCATGGCCTATGATCCATTCCTCAATACAGTACCCACGCAACGCCTGCTGGAAGCAAAAGAGTTTCGCGACAGTAAATTACAAACCCTGCAGATGAACCGTATACCGGTTCCCGGTATATTTTGGGAAGAACGGGGGCCGCAGAATGTAGGTGGACGAACCCGTGCGCTCTTATTTGATCTGTCGGATGCCGCCAACGGCTATAAGAAAGTTTGGGCCGGTGGGGTAAGCGGAGGCTTATGGCGCTGCAATGATATCACAGCGGTTACACCGGTATGGGTAAAACAGGATGATCTTTTTGATAACCTGGCCGTCAGCTCCATCATACAGGATCCTTCCGATTTCAACATCATGTATTTTGGAACCGGAGAGGGCTGGTTTAATATTGACGCGGTACAGGGTGCCGGAATATGGAAAACCACTGATGGAGGAACTACCTGGAACCGCCTCAGTTCTACTCAGAGTTTTTTTTATGTGCAGGACCTGTCGTTTGATGCTAACGGTAACCTGTATGCGACCGTGAGGCCTACCAATTCCGGTGGCGGCAATTCCGGACTAATGAAGTCTGCAGATGGCGGCCTGTCCTGGGTTTCTGTTCTTAATACACCGGTTGCATCGAATAACCGGGGTGCCGATATTGAACTGGCATCAAACGGCGACCTCTATGTTTCCATGGGTACAAACGCTTCAAATGGCGGTATTTACCGTTCCTCTTTTACTGTTCACGGGGCTGCAACCGGGAATGCCGGAACCTGGGTGAACATCACTCCAAACACCTCCGGAAATATTACCAACCCTTCCAGCCTCTGGAGTAGAATTGAACTGGCCGTGGCGCCTTCAGACCCCGATCGGGTGTATGCGCTTTTTCAGCAATTTGGAACACAGGATTGTTCCTCTATTCAGCAATATAACGCGGCCACCAATACCTGGACGGTAAGATCGGTTCCCAATATTATTGACCAGGGCAGCAACAGCATCTTTACGCGCGGTCAGGCCTTTTATAACCTCATTGCAGCTGTTGATCCTAATAATGAAGATGTTCTGTATATCGGCGGAATAGATGCGCTCCGGTCGGTCAATGCGGGTCAGAACTGGACGCAAATGACCTCCTGGTCGCTATTTGCCGCAACCGGATTTACTGCCGATCAGCAGGTGCATGCCGATCATCACGCGATCGTATATGCGCCGGGAAGCTCATCGCGTATGCTTTGGGGCACCGATGGCGGGGTTTATTATACCGAAAATGGCAATATTACCGGCACCGGAAATAAACCCATCTTCCGATCAAAAAATAACGGCTATAATGTTACACAATATTATTCTGCTGCCATTCATCCGGTTTCTGCCAATTATTTTCTGGGTGGAACCCAGGATAATGGTACGCACCGCTTCAATGCCGCAGGAATGAACACCGTTACGGAGGTGACTGGTGGAGATGGGGGCTTTTGTTTTATTGATGAAGATAACCCGCTGCATCAGATCACTTCTTATACCTATAATAACTTTCATATCTCTACAAATGGGGGGAGCAGTTTTTCTTCCCGTAGTTTCAATAATTTCGGTCAGTTTATCAATGCCGCGGATTATGCCAGTACAGAAAATGTGCTGTATGCAGGCCATAAGGCCGGTTTTTATTTCCGCTGGACGACACCCCACAACGCCGGCACTACTACTAACGATTCTGTGAAAGTGAATGAGTTCGGAGCGGGAATTGTAACCCATGTCAAAGCTTCCGCACAGACTCCCAACCGGGTGTTTTTTGGATTGCATAATGGTAGCCTGGTAATGGTAGATGATGCGCACAGTGGTACCCTGAATTCAGGAACCATAATTAAAACCGGAACAGGAACGGTTTCCTGCGTGGCGCTTGATCCCAACGATGAAAACCATATGCTGGTTACCTACAGCAATTTCGGAGTGAACAGTGTCTATGAATCTTTCAATGCGCTGTCGGCCTCACCGGTGTGGACATCGGTGGAAGGTGACCTCCCGGATATGCCTGTACGCTGGGCCATGTTTGATCCACGCAACAGCGACTGGGCCATCCTGGCCACCGAACTGGGTGTTTGGTCGACCAATGATCTGAACGGAAATTCTACCGAATGGAGTCCTACTAATTCGGGGCTCGCCAATGTTCGGGTTGATATGCTGAGGCTTCGCCCCACCGACCAGACCATCTTAGCGGCTACACATGGCCGTGGAATATTTACTGCTGTAATTCCGACAATTACCACTCCGGACATAAATTTTGCCGCTTCCAATAGCATAGCTACGGAATTGTCGGGATCTGTGGAAGACTGCCGCAGTTTCCAGGATTTTACTTTCAGTATGACCATAGCTAATCCTCCATCAGGCGATGCTGAAGTTGCTCTATCCGTTATAGCTGCTACCGCTACGGTGGGCTCAGACTTTGATTTCACCACAAATGGAGATTTCACTGCTCCATCCAATACCCTTGTATTTGAAGATGGTGATGGTTCCGCGAAACAAATAACCGTAAGAGTGTATAATGATGCGGAGGTAGAAGGTGCTGAAACGGTCACCTTTGGCTATTCGCTTTCCGGAAATTCAGATGCGCAGCAGGGCATAGGAAATCAGGAACATATCTTAACGATACAGGATAATGATGTATTACCGGTAGGTTCTTCCGATATGGTTCATACCATTGCCCCGGGTGATTTGTATACCCTGGGGAATAACGGCGACAGTCCGCCATTTAATGCACGGTATTCGTCAAAAAAATCCATCTTTTTGTATCGGGCTGAAGAGATGTTAGCGGCAGGAGCTATTGCCGGAGAGTTGAAATCGCTGGCGCTCTACCTGCAGAAATTCAGCAGCAGGCCCTATCAGAATCTTCAGATCAGGCTTGGAACAACCACCTTTGACCACCTGATTGATGGAGCTTCTGTACGTGTTATACCTACTGCAACGGTATTCACTACAGCATCCTATTCCACCGTTGAGGAATGGAATACCTTCAATTTTAATACGCCGTTTGAGTGGGATGGTGAAGAGAACATTGTTGTAGAAATCTGTTATAGTAATGCCGCTGCCGATTCAGCGCAATTATCGGATGTTGTTATTGGTTATTCGGACGGTAGTACCATCACACAGGGTAACTTCTATTGGCAGAATTCTATATCCTGCGCTACAGGATACAGCTCCGTTACTTATTATAACTACGGTTACAAACCAATGATTCAGTTTGCTGTTGAATCTGAAGGGGCAGTCATTGCAACGGCATTGGATGGAAGAAGTGAATACTTCAGCGCATCGAATGACCTGCATATTTATACCGCCACTGGTGAATTGATGGCCAGGGTTAGAAATCTGTCAACCACTCAATCGTATGGATGTATGGAAATTGCCATTGACAGGGCCGGCATCGGAGCTAAACCCTTCTGGAACAATAATGCCGCCAACCAGGTAATGGATAAAACGCTACGCATCATCCCCACATCCAATTTCGGAGATGGAAGTTATGAGATCACCCTCTATTATACTCCTGAAGAGGTGGCCGGATGGGAAGCAGCGACAGGACAAAGTTTTAACGCGATCCAACTGATCAAAACCAAAGGGAAAGTCTCCGATATCACCCCCAACACTCCTGGCGCGGAAGGTGACGTGGAGATTGTAACTCCTGTTATTGGTTCACTGGGGCCTAACCGAACCCTTACCTATACGTTCAGCACGGGCTTCTCCGGCTTTGCTGCAGGAATAGTCGGTTCTGCCTTGCCGGTACAGTTAATGGAATTCAGCGCCCGTCCGGTAAAAAATACAGTGGAGCTTCAGTGGAAAACCGCCTCGGAACAAAACAGCCGTGGTTTTGATATAGAGAAATCTGCGAACGGTAAACAATTCGCGTCTATTGGTTTCGTATCCTCTAATGGCAACTCCACCACCGTAAAAAGCTATCAGTTTACGGATCAGTATCCCTGGGATAATGAAAATTACTATCGCTTACGCCAGGTGGATATAGACGGAAAAGTTTCCTATAGTGAAGTGGTTTTGGTGAAATTGCCCAAAGCGCCGAAAATTTTCCGGATCGCGCAAAACCCGGTTCGCTCGGTGATAGATATCCGGTTCGCTTCGGCCCCCAATACATCAGTTGAAGCACAGCTTATCGATCTTTCGGGTAGGGTAGTGATGCGCTGGCCGGTACAGCAGCAACAGGGTCATCAACTGAGGTTGCAGCTTCCTTCCGGCAGGGTTACGAGAGGAATGTATGTTCTGTCAGTTAAAATGAACGGTATCAATTACCCGGAACGCATCATTATTGAGTGACAGTAGTTAAAAAATAAACCTCATACAGTACACGGGCTCCGGTTATTATCCGGAGCCCTTTTTTTATGAGCTGGATAAGTGGATGAACGCAGCGGCAAACAGGATTGGCAGCGGACTGAAATAACAGTGGAGACCGTGGTAAAATTTTAAGCATATTTCTGCGTTTGATAGGACGATGATGCAGCCCTTTTGCTCAACCAGATGTCAATACAAAAAGTCTTATGCGAAAAATTCTTGCAGGTTTTGCCCTGCTCCTGATCGTCGCCTGTGATATGGATACAGGTGATTTTATTGCTCCCACCGGTTACAAACCTGTTTATGCGAATACGGATAACCTCAATGATATTGGCTATAAGCCGGCCCGCCCGATCCTGAATGCCGGCAAGATTTATACCTATAAGAATTTTATTTTTCAGAATGAACGCAATGAAGGCATTCACGTTATTCTTCACCATGCACCGGGAACCCCGCAGAAACAGGGATTTCTTAAGATCCCCTACAATACCGAAATGGCCATTAAGGGGAATTATTTATATGCCAACAGGCTTTCTGAATTATTGGTCTTCGATATCAGCAATCCGGCTGATCCTGTACTGGTGAAAACCCTTCCCGATATTTTCCCACCCGTAAATCAACAATATCCTCCCTTTCAGAATATATCCTTTGAATGTGCTGATCCGTCTAAGGGATTGATCGTAGGCTGGGAAGAAGTAAGTGGTGGAAATTTTAAATGCCGGCGTTAAAAATTAAAGTATGAAAAAAACCCTTTTGTTTCTTCTCCTTGCCGGATGCTTATTCAGTCAGTGTGGGAAAGAAATGGCAGCAGTTACCACTACGGGAACCGGCGGTTCTTTGGCGCGGTTCACGATCGCGGGCGACTACCTGTATATTGTTGATGAGTCAAATCTGAATGTTATTGATATTTCTGATGCCGCTTCCCCCCGTGCAGTCCAGACCATTCCGGTAGGGTTTGAAATCGAAACGATCTTTCCCTTCAAGGATAAATTGTTTATTGGTTCCACCAGTGTTATCCATATATTTTCCCTGGAGGATCCGTCAAGACCTTTAAAACTCAGTGAAGCCATATCTCCTGCCGTGATGCGCCGTTGCGATCCGGTTGTGGCGAAAGATTCTGTAGCCTTCGCTACGCTGAGAACCAACGGACCCTGCGGTGGATTCACCAGCATTCTCGCGGTGTATGATATCACTGATGTACTCAACCCCGTACAAAAGGCTGCCGTTAACATGGGAGAACCCTATGGTCTTGGATACAGCGATTCAGCTTTATATGTATGTGATAAGCAACTTGGATTGCAGGTTTTCAATATAACCGATGCTTTTAACCCCAGGTTTGTTACCCAAATAACGGAGGGCTCTTACATTGATGTTATCCCCAACGGATCTACCCTGATCTGCTGGGAAGAAACCGGAATGCACCTGTTTGATATAACTGAACCGCTCGATCCGGTGTTGATTGCTAAAATTCAATGATACAATTACGATTATTCCTGGCCGTTAGTGCCCTGATTTTATTAAAGCCCCTGGTATATGGCCAGCAGAAGGACAGCCTCGATAACCAGTACAAATGGGCAGCCCGCCTGAATCCCATGGCGCTGCTGGATCCTTTTGATCTGCACCTGAATGTAGGCGCTGAACATCGGTATCATCCGTCCTGGTCGGTGGCCGCCGAAGTATCCACCTACCTGGTATCGGGCTATTATAATTCCGTAAAAAAAACGCGGGGTTATATGTTCAGGCCTTCGCTCCGGTTTTATCCCCGGCCTTCGGGTAAAATGTACTTCGACGCGGAATTGTTTTATAAAAAGGTAAATTATTCCTTCACCGATTGGTTGGGAAAGGCAGCCCGGAACGGAGTGCCGGCCTATGAAGAGTATACAGATTTTACTTTACAGAAATCTGTCATGGGCGGGCATCTGAAGATCGGCCGCCAGTCGTACCTGATCAGCGATAAACGCTGGCGGGCAGAGCTCTTCGTGGGCCTGGGTGTAAGAAACAAAAAAGAACGTATCCGGGAAGATCCTCATGCAGTATACACACCCGGTAACCTGTTTTTTTTCGATCCTGATTTTGATCCTTCTTTACAGCTCTCGGGAACCATGGGTTTCCGGATCGTGCGGATGTTTTACTGAGGTTTTAAGCGGGAAACCCGTTTATATTCATTGATCAATCCATTTGTTGAACTGTCATGGCTGCTGATCTGATCTTCAGTAGTTAATTCCGGCAATATTTTTCCTGCAAGCTGCTTTCCCAGCTCCACACCCCACTGATCAAAACTGTAAATATTCCAAATGATGCCCTGAACAAATATTTTGTGTTCGTATAAGGCAATAAGTTCACCCAGTGCAAATGGAGTAATCTTATCGATCAGTATGGAATTCGTTGGCCGGTTACCTTCGAAAATTTTGTAGGGTTGAATTGCAGCGCTTCCTGCTTTCGGGTCTGCAGCCACTTCCCCGGCACTGCGGCCATTCATCAGGGCTTCAGTCTGAGCAAAAAAGTTGGATAATAATTTCTGATGATGATCACCTACAGGGTTATGCGAAATTACAGGAGCGATAAAATCTGCCGGTATCAGCATGGTGCCCTGATGCAGCAACTGGTAAAAAGCATGCTGACCATTTGTCCCCGGTTCACCCCAAACTACCGGTCCGGTGGGGTAGGTAACGGGCTTGCCGTTACGGTCGGTACTCTTCCCGTTACTTTCCATATTGCCCTGTTGAAAATAAGCGGCAAAGCGGTGCAGGTATTGGTCATAAGGCAAAATTGCCTCTGTTTGTGTTCCGAAGAAATTCGTGTACCAGATTCCAATCAGGGCCATGAGTACCGGAATATTAGCGTGCAGGGGGGCAGCCTGAAAATGACGGTCGGTTTCCCGGGCACCTTTTAATAGCGCTTCAAAATGATCATATCCAATAGTCAGGGCAACAGACAGGCCGATGGCGCTCCATAACGAATAGCGGCCTCCCACCCAGTCCCAGAATTCGAACATATTCTGTTTGTCGATCCCGAATTGTTCTACGGCCTCTTCATTGGTGGATAGCGCGATGAAATGCCGGGCTATATATGCTTCTGATCCTGATGATTCCACAAACCATTTCCTTGCTGAATGAGCATTGGTCATGGTTTCCTGTGTGGTAAAGGTTTTAGAGGCGATAAGAAACAGCGTTTCTTCAGGATTGATCTTTTTAAACGTTTCCGTTATATGTGTGCCGTCAACATTTGAAACAAACCAGGTCTGTATACCGGGTTTCCAGTACGGTTTCAGCGCTTCGGTAACCATCGACGGACCAAGATCACTACCCCCGATACCGATATTAACAATATAACGGATAGGCCTACCCGAATATCCTTTCCACTCCCCGGAATGGATCCTCTCGCAGAACCGCCTCATTTTATCCAGCTCTCTTTTGATAGGTGCGATAATATCTTCCCCATCAATAAGCTGCGATTGCGCATCAAAGTTTCGTAGTGCGGTATGCAACACTGCTCTTCCTTCCGTGTAATTAATTTCCTCACCCGAAAACATGGCTTCTATGGCGCGGTTCAGGGAACATTCTTCTGCCAGGCCGATCAATAGTTTCAAGGTTTCATCGCTGATCCTGTTTTTGGAATAATCAAAAAGGATATCATTGAATCGAATGGAATAACGGCTGAAGCGTTCGGGATCGGCTGCAAACATATCCCGCATTTGTTTATTCTTAATGGTTTCGTAGTGTTCTTTCAGCGATTTCCAGGCATTCGTTTGCGTAGGATCTATAGAAGGCAGCATGGTTGCGGATTTTAGTAGTAGTGAATTTAAATTATTGATTTTTCTGCTGGAAGTTGCAGTTCATTAATAGCCTTGACGACCCGGTTGATCATCTCAGCAGAAATATCGAGATGCGTTACCAGGCGCAGGTGCACCGGCGACATGGCAATGACCAGGATTCCCTGTTTATGAAAAGCTTCCACCACATCGTTGAAGGCAACTGAGGCGGATATCTCAGCTATTACAATATTGGTTTCTACAGGAAGAATGCTTTCGACAAACGATTTTTCTTTCAGCGCATGAGCCAGCGTTTGTGCATGACGGTGATCTTCTTCAAGCCGTTGTATATGATGATCAAAGGCGTAGAGCCCACAGGCGGCAAGGTATCCTGCCTGACGCATGCCTCCGCCCAACACTTTCCTGACTCGGCGTGCCTGTTGAATGAAACCTTTTTTCCCCATGAGAATACTGCCTGCCGGGCAACCCAACCCTTTATTCAGGCAAATGGAAATACTGTCGAAGAGCGCGCCGAATTGTTCCGGTTTCTGGCCTTTGGCCACCAGCGCGTTGAACAAACGGGCGCCATCAAGGTGTAGATTGAGTTGATGGTCGTCGCACACTGTTCTTATGGCGCCAATTTCTTCCAGGGAATAGCAGCCCCCGCCGCCACGGTTAACCGTATTTTCAAGCGATACCAGGCTGGTACGGGCCTTGTGCACATCAAACGGATTGTTTATGGCTTTTTCCACCTGGTCGGCGCTGATCCTGCCCAGATGGCCATCGAGCGTGTTCACCTGGGCGCCCGCGTTGAAGGCTATCCCGCCACCTTCATATTGATAAACATGGGAAGTTTTTTCGCAGATCACCTCATCGCCCGGTTGGGTATGAAC
>JAEYRC010000402.1 GCA_023409675.1 Bacteroidota bacterium | reverse complement strand
TATATCAAGCTGCTCAGGCCTAAACAATGGGCAAAAAATCTGTTTTTATTTATTCCCCTCTTCTTCGCGGGAAAATTCTTTGAATGGGAAATGATTCAAGTATTGCTGGGTGGTTTTCTGTCCTTCAGCTTCCTGGCAAGCAGCATTTACATTATTAATGATTACCGCGATATAGAAGATGACCGCAAACATCCGGAAAAGCGCTTCCGCCCACTGGCTGCCGGAACGGTGAATAAAGGGGTTTCCATTGTATTGTGTATCCTATTAGCTATTTCAGGCGGAGTAATCGGATACCTGCTGGATTCCAGCGGAAAATTCCTTTTTGTTCTCGGAATATATTATTTCCTGAATTTGTCGTATTCACTGGGATTGAAAAACATCTCCATTGTGGATATTCTTATCGTAGCCATAGGCTTTGTATTGCGCGTAAAGGGAGGGTCTATTCTGGTGGATATCGACCCGACCGAATGGCTGATTATCATGACCTTTCTGCTTGCTCTGTTCATGTCTATTGCCAAAAGACGCGATGATGTGGTACTGAAACTGCAAACAGGATCGGATATGCGAAAATCGATAAAAGGATATAGCATCGAATTTCTGAATACCCTGCTGGGGCTCTTCTGTGCTATACTGATCGTTTCGTACATTAATTATACGGTTTCCCCCACAGGTTTTCAGAATTTCGGTCACCGCTTATATTATACCTCCTTTTTTGTTATTGCCGGTATCATGCGATACCTCCAGATCACCTTTATTCAGAATAAAGCCGGATCGCCAACGGAGATATTGTATAAAGACCGGTTTATTCAGATCACCCTGTTGTTATGGGTTGCCAGTTTCTTTGTGATATTATATTTACGGGATTTAACCTTTTTTGAAAAATGAAGAAGCAGATCGCTAACTGGGGCAATTACCCGGTTATGGAATCGGATGAACAGCGTTTCAGTTACCTGGATCATCTTCTTAGGCTGGTTAAGGAAAAGGAGGGCTATATCCCCAGGGGAAATGGTCGCTGCTATGGCGATGCTTCTCTGGCGGATACAACCATCTCAACACTTCGATACGATAAGATCCTTGAATTTGACACTGAGAACGGAATCTTTGAATGCGAGTCGGGACTTACCCTTGACCGGATTCTCGATGTAATTGTTCCACGCGGCTGGTTTCTACCGGTTACTCCCGGAACTAAATTCATTACGGTAGGAGGAGCGATCGGCAGTGATGTACATGGAATAAATCACCATGTAGACGGATCGTTCAGCAATCATATTATCCGGATGGATGTATTGCTTGCTGATGGCCGTACGCTGACCTGTTCTCGCGATAGTTATCCCGATCTGTTCGAAGCCACCTGTGGTGGTATGGGTTTAACCGGAATCGTTACCACGGTACGCTTCCGTCTAAAAAAAATTGAATCAGCCTATATCCGCCAAAAGCAGGTAAAGGCTAAAAACCTCGACGAGATCCTGCGCTTATTTGAAGAATATAAAGGCTATACGTATTCCATGGCCTGGATTGATTGCTTAACCAAAGGCGATAATTTCGGAAGAAGTATTCTTACTATAGGTGAGCACGCCACGGTTGAGGAGTTATCCGACAAACAGCGTAAGTCGCTGTTGATTCCCCCAAAGAAAAAACAAATCACTTTCCCATTCAATCTTCCCTGGTGGGTATTGAATAGTTTTACGGTTAAGGCCTTTAACTTTCTGTATTATGGAAAGAATTTTAAGAAGGAGATCAATAATGTAGTGCCCTATGAACCCTTCTTCTATCCGCTGGATGCTATCCTGCACTGGAACCGCGGTTATGGGAAGCGGGGTTTTGTGCAGTATCAATTTGTTCTGCCGCTTGAAGCAAAAGAAGGGCTTGTAGAAATCCTTACCCGCATCAGTGATAAAAAAATGGGCTCTTTCCTGGTGGTGCTGAAAGTATTCGGTCATCAGGATGATATGATCTCCTTTCCATTTGAAGGGTATACGTTAGCCATGGACTTTCCTGTAAGAAAAGGCCTGTTTGAATTTTTAGATGAACTTGATGAAGTGGTGCTTCGTTACAAGGGAAGGTTGTATATGTCGAAAGACGCGCGTATGAAGCCTTTCATGCTCGAAAGAGGTTACCCCCGCCTTCAGGAATTTAAAGACATCGTAAAAAAATACAATCCGTTATACCGGATCCGTTCCGTACAGTCGAAGCGGTTAGACCTCACCGAAATATAATATACCATGCCCACTATTCTTATTCTTGGCGCAGCATCTGATATCTCTGTCGCGGCTGCCGGTAAATATGCTTCCAAAGGTTATCATCTGCAGCTGGCTGCACGAAACTGTCACCGGCTTGCGCCGCTTCAGTCGGACCTCAGCATAAAATATTCAGTAAGCGTTACATTATTTGAATTTGATGCCCTCGATTACAACAGTCATCAGCATTTTTTTGATGAACTACCCGTGAAACCGGATGTTACCTTATGCGTATTTGGCTATCTTGGCGATAATGAAACCGCCCGGAACTCCTGGGAAGAATCGGCAAGGATCATGCACACCAATTATACCGGAGCGGTATCGGTACTGAATGTGGTGAGTAATTATTACGCCGGGCAAAAAAGCGGTACTATAATTGGAATAAGTTCGGTCGCCGGTGTTCGTGGCCGTCAGAGTAATTATATATATGGAAGCGCGAAAGCAGGCTTTACAACATATTTATCGGGATTACGCAACAGAATGTTTCATGAAAACGTTCATGTACTGACCGTTTTACCCGGCTTTGTAGACACCAGTATGACTGCAGACATGTCGCTTCCGCCTTTATTGACCGCTAAACCGGAGGAAGTTGCTGAAGCTGTATTCAATGCGGCCAGGAGTAAAAAAAATATCATATATGTGAAGTGGTTCTGGCGCTGGATAATGCTGATTATCTCCTGCATTCCGGAATTCCTCTTTAAAAAACTGAAATTGTGAGCAGAATAGCTTTTCTGGATTTTGACGGCACTATTACCCATAAGGATTCCTTTCTTGAATTTATAAAATACAGTAAGGGGAAATCTGCGTTTTTTCTGGGCTTCTTACTCTACAGTCCTGTACTGGTTGCTTATAAATTGAAAATAATTTCAAACCAGCGCGCCAAGGAGATCATGATCCGTCACTTTTTTGGAAATATGCCCCTCTCACGCTTTCAGGAACTTTGTGAGAATTTTTCCCGTGAAGTGGTTCCTTCGCTGATCCGTCCCAAGGCTATTACTGAAATCAATAAACTCAAAGAAGCTGGTGCGGAAATCGTTATCGTTTCTGCTTCCGCGGAAAACTGGGTTAAATACTGGTGCGCGGAAATCGGCGCCAGATGGATCGCTACGCGACTGGAACTTTGCGATGAAGAAACTATTTCCGGAAGGTTGCAGGGAAAAAACTGCTATGGCATTGAAAAGGTTAGGCGTATCCGCGAACTGTACAACCTCGAGCGTTATGAAGAGATCTATTGTTATGGCGACACCGAAGGGGATAAGCCCATGCTTGAGCTTGCCACCATTTCCTTCTTTAAACCATTTCGTTAACTATATATTTTCCTGCCATTTATAGAACCAGGCCGCAGGCTTGAATACTTTTGATGGTATTCTGAGGCTAAACTTTTATTGAAAGTTGGGTAAAAGCAACTTTCAATTAATTCGACTCACGCATTTCTCTTTTTATATTTAGCTTGCCGAAAATTTTACAGCAGTTTAGAATAACTGATGTTTCTGTTCTATCATCATGGCAAACTTATTAAGCTATTTTCTTCCTGCCTATTTCGTGGCTTATTTTGGAATTGCATTTGTATTGAAATCGGTATTGGTCGCCAGGCGGATTGGCAAAAGTCCGCTGGTCTTTCCAGACCGCGATAGCGCTTATGGACTCATTGGGTTCTATTTCAAGTTGCTGCTGCTGGCCATTTTTGGATATGTAATGCTTTATGCGGTTTTCACGGAATGGCATCCCTATTTTTTGCCTATATTTTTGCCTGCTGCCGGGGAACTGCGCTACCTGGGACTGATACTGCTGGCGGTTTCTCTGCTGTGGACCATATGGGCGCAGGTGAATATGAAAGATTCCTGGCGTATCGGAATAGATCATGATACCAAAACAGCGTTGATTACGAAAGGATTGTTTTCAATTTCCCGAAATCCTGTTTTTTTTGGCATGTTGTTAAGTCTGGCCGGACTGTTCCTGGTTACTCCCAATGCCCTTACGCTACTATTTCTGATCGTTGGATATATTTTGATTCAGATCCAAATCAGGCTGGAGGAGGATTTTCTTCAACAGCAGCATGGTGATCTGTATCAAAACTATAAGCAAAGGGTTCGGCGCCTGATCTGAACTATGCGAACATAAGGGCAATGACCTCAATAAAAAAATACCCCGGCAGAAAGGCCGGGGTTCAGATAGATCATATTCATGTATAATTACTTCAACTACCGCGGGGAACAAATCATCGCTTCAGGAATTTTTCACTGATGATGTTGCCGTTATCAAGCCTTACTTCCAGGAAATACATTCCAGGCGATAACTGAGCCGTTGGGATGTGCACATTATTCGTAAAGCTGCGTTCCTTATGGATCAGCGAGGTTTTGACCTTAGCGTCGATGCCCAGAATACGAATTACGGCACCGGATGTTTTAAGCTCATCATACTGCAGGTTGATGAAATTTGATGCAGGTACCGGATAAAGATTCAGTTTAGGTCCGGCAATTCTTGCTGTGGTTTTAACGATTTCAGAATAAGTGATTTTCTTTCCTTTGCTAACCTGCTTGATACGGTAATGAGAAATGCCGGGCAATGGATTTACATCTTCAAATGTATAGGCGGTTTTTATCACCGAAGAATCCTTGCCTTTTATTTTGCCAATCGGTTCAAAATTGATTCCGTCATTACTGCGCTGTATCTCGAAGAAATCATTGAATTTTTCTTTGCGGGTAGACCAGCTCAGGATATTTTCCGATGCCCTGGATACTACTGAAACTTTATCAAATTCAACACCCAGCACACTGCTCATCTCTGTAATGGTTACAATGCCGGTACGGGTAGCTCCCCGGTTATCTGTTGCCGTTAGCCGGAACTTGTAAGTTCCTGATCCAAGGTTGATAACTTCCGTATTGCCAGCTTTGTCGTCCAGAATAGTGTATTGTCCGGGGCCTTCTTCCAATGCCCATTTATACGATACAATGGTGCCGTCGGGATCATAAGAAGCGGTTCCGTTAAGTTCCGTCCGGGTTTCATAAATGATCTTGTCATCACCCGCTTTTACCACCGGGGGTATATTGGGTGTGGCATAGCTGACCACGGTAATGCTGATGGTATCAAGGGTATAATCCGCGCGGTCATCTACAGCTTTCAATTCAAAGGTGTAGGTGCCCGCTGCCAGGCCTGTAACCTGTGTAACACCATCCGGGGAAACAGGTGTATTGATGGTTCCGGCCGAAGGTCCGCTGAGCTTGCTCCAGATAAAGCGGACCAGGGTGCCGTCTTCATCGGTAGATAATGCTCCGCTTAAGGTGAGTGCTGTGCCTGCGGATACCGTCAGGTCGGTACCGGCATTCGCTTTCGGCCTGATGTTTACGGGCAGGCTCTTATCCTGGGCGATCATCCATTCATAAATATTTGGATTCTGCCATTTGTAACCGGTATCATACGCCCGGGTCCAGATACCATGATTTCCTGTTGGCCATATGGTTTTATACGGTTGTACAGCAGGGTTATGCGACAGGATACGTGAGATCGCGGTATGGGTATTACTTACAGATACTGAACCATCATCAGTGGCATGCAAAGCCCAAACCGGCAGTTTTGCATTAGCGATGGTCGACATATCCGAAGTTTTATAGGTGCCGCACACGGCTACGATACTGGAGAGTTGTTCGGCATTAGACTGATAGCGGGAGGCAAAGGACCATGTACCGCCACCTCCAAGACTCATTCCGGTCAGGGCGATGCGGTTAGGATCTATCCGAAGATTTTTTTTTGCATATGCAATCATCTCATCCACATATAAAGTTTGCCAAACCGCATAAGAGGCGCTGAGCTGAGGTGATAACACGATGAAGCTTTCCCATTTGCCATTCCAGAAGAAGCGCATAGGATGGCCGTTCTTGATTTCCTTGGGAATACCGTGTGTGGTAACGCGGGGTAGGTCGGTAGTGCCATTCCCCCGTTCGCCCAGCCCATGCAGGAAAATAATCAGGGGATACTTTTTCTGAGGGTTGGCATTATAGTCGGCCGGAGTATACTGATAGAATCCTATCAGCATATCTTTCGTTGTAACAATGCTTTTTGCAACCTGTTGGGAAAAACCATGCAAGGACATGATGATTCCCAGTACGAGTAGAACTGGTTTCATAGGTACGGATTTGAATATCTACTTTATAAATTCCGTGGATTAAGCGGAAACTGTTTTATAAAGGTTCAGGTACTGGTACGGTAGATAAAAGCCGGGCTTTTATCCGATTCATAACGTCTGAAATGATAAAATTATATGTCTGGCTGGCAGCAATTCTAAAATTGAGTACTTTTTACAAACGGGATCGTAAATCGCATATTTTCCTGCCAGTTGATTTACTGAAGTTTTTAAGTGAATATGACTATTGACCAATTAGTAGAATTTCTCTTGTAAATGCGGGAAAATTTTTTATTGATTTTTCCTGATCTGTGACACACTATTTTATTCAAGCCCTTAATGGATGCCTGTTGGAAAACCGGCAATTTTCCTGAGATAAAATAGTAAGAAGTGATATGCCGGATGATCAATCAATACCGGGATTAATTAGTTATGCGCAAAAAAAAACAGCCTCCGGGGAGGCTGCTTTTATGCTGTTGGAATTCATTATTGTTTAACAAACCGGGAAAGAATTCTTGGGTTTGAACCAATGATCATTTCCATCTGGTAAACTCCGGCGGGCAGCGAGGAGATATCCATACTTTGCTGAAGAACAGATTGTGTTTTTACAAAATTGGTTTTCTTCACCATTTTACCATTGATATCATAAATATTTACGAAACCAGAACCGGTATGCACCGAACTGCCCTGGATATTAATCGTTGAGATAGCTGGATTCGGGTACACACTCAATGATTCTTTAACAACAATTGACTGCTGTACCGGAGTAGATTCCATAACCGAATGGGTGGAGATTGTAGCTGTAGAAGCTGTACCACTCACGGTAACTGTTTTATCGGTCTGGTCGGATGCTCCTTTCGAATCGGTTACTACAAGACGGAAGACATAGGTTCCGGCAGCCAGTCCCGCTATTTCAGTTTT
>JAEYRC010000340.1 GCA_023409675.1 Bacteroidota bacterium | reverse complement strand
TCTCCTTTATCTACAGATCTCTCCAAGCGGCAAAAGATGCGCGGTGCCCTGGAGCCGGTGAACGCTATTCTTAGTCGTGTTAATGCGGGCAAGCGTTCAGGCCCACCTGCTTCCCCATCGACACGTGAAGATCTCCGGGCCTGGTGCTCACCGGTTGAAGACCAGGGCAGCCTGGGTTCGTGCAGCGCACATGCCGGCATCAGCCTGTTTGAATATTTTGAAAAAAGAGCTTTTGGCCGCTATGTGAACGGCTCACGACTCTTCCTCTATAAGGCCACACGCAATCTGCTGCGCTGGGAAGGCGATGACGGCGCTTACCTGCGCAGTACCATGGGCGCACTGGCGCTGTTTGGCGTGGTGCCTGAAAAGTACTGGCCCTATGATGAAAAGCGCTACAATGATGAACCCTCCGCATTTTTATATTCCTATGCGCGGAATTTCCAGGCTGTGCTGTATTATCGGTTAGACAATACCGGTATAGACCGCAATGAATTGCTGGAACGGATCAAAGAGCATCTCCGAAACGCGCTACCCTGCATCTTCGGGTTCAGTTGCTACTCTTCTCTCGACCTGGCGGATGATGGCTTTATTCCCTTTCCCGACAAGGATGAAAGCGCGGATGGCGGTCACGCCGTGATGGCTGTAGGCTTCGATGATGATAAGAAAATTATTAACCCGGGCAATAAACGCATCAGTACAACCGGCGCCTTCCTGATCAAAAATTCATGGGGAACGGAGTGGGGTGAAAATGGATATGGATGGCTGCCCTATGAATACGTACTTCAGGATATCGCGGAAGACTGGTGGTGCATGACCAAAGCTGAATGGATCGATACCCGTCAATTTGGTTTTTAACCTTAATATTTTGTATATGCATTTCAGTGCACTTGCGGTGTTGGAAGATTCGCTTCTGCTTACCGGAAACAACCGCGAATATGTTCTGCGTCCGTTCAACATTCCTGTTCCCGGGGAGGAGCTGCAACTCAAAGGATGCCTGTGCACGCCGGCCAAACGATCGGGTTATTATTACGGGGTGGTCTATCCGAAAAAAAGAATTGTATTGCATTATACAGCCGGTCAGATCCGATCGGATCTTTCTACCCTTACCCGCAACGATTATCATGTTTCGGTGCCCTTTGTTATTGGCCGCAACGGCACCATTTACCAGTTGTTTTCCAGCCGTTACTGGTCGGGGCACCTGGGTAAAGGAATCGGCAATACGCAAAACGGCAATGCGGAAGATAAAGTTACCATAGGCATTGAACTGTCGAACTATGGCTATCTTGTTAAGCGGGGCGACAAACTTGAAACCGTATATTCCCGTCAACCGATGAACAATGGCAGATCGGGCCCGGCAGATATCTACTGCAGTGAGGAGGAACAAACAGCCTATCATGAATTACCCAATGCTTTCAGGGGGCAGCATTTCTATGCCTCCTATACGCCCGAACAATACCAGAGTCTTATTATTTTGCTGCGCTACCTAACAGCTCAATACAATATTGAACGAAATTTTCTACCGGAACCCTTGCGCTATAGCCCCATAAATGAGGTTCTGGATTTTAACGGCATTGTAAGTCATATCAATTACAGGCCTGCAGGAAAGTGGGATATCGGACCCGCTTTCGACTGGCAACAGGTTATAGAAGGTGTGCAGGCAGAGCGGTATCCACAACCTCCAGCAGCCCGCATGGCTGTTTCCAGAAACAGGCGTGAAAAAATCCTGACATCAGAAGAAGCGATGGAGTCCTTTCTACCTGCCCCTGCAAATCCCCTAACCGAAGATGAGGAATATGAATGATGCCCGTTGATCAGAAAGGGATGAGGTATATGACTGCTACCATCTGAGAGAGTAGTGCGGCATTTTGAAGGTTTTCCAGAATATTCGCCAATAGGTATTAAGAAAGTATTTTTCCGTTTCCACTCAGACATTCTTCAACCAACCCGAACCAAAATCCGCGTTTTACAGCTCGCAATAAGGCCCTAATCATAAGAAGAAAGCAGAAATTCCAGTACAAAATTCCATTCATTGTATTAATTCAACCTGTTTCTACCATTCCCCCAATTAGAAACCCGGTTTATGAAATATATCGGAGTAAAAATTATTTCCCCATTTACTCCTGCCATTTTAGCCCTCATCATTTGAGATTTTCAGCAAATTTTAAGCGTTTTCCAAGTTCCAACTCCTTTATTTTCCCTGAATAAACACGCATAATCCGGCAATATTGGCAGTTATAAACATAGTTTTTAGCGTTATTTTTCGGCTTATTGCATTTATCTGCAACATTTGTATATATTTGAAATACCCCCAAACCTAATAATGCTTAAAGAAGAAAGGCAAAGCTATATAGTTCAACAAGTTAATCTGCATAACAAAATAATGCTCTCCTCACTGAGGGAGGTCATGCATGTGTCGGATGATACCCTCCGGCGCGACCTGTTTGAACTGGCCAACGAGGGCAAGCTCGTTAAAGTACATGGTGGGGCGCTTTCCAATTCTTTCGGTCGGTTGAACAGTCCAAAAACCGATGTTTATTCCCTTCAATTCAAACGCACCATTGCCCAGAAAGCTATTAAGCTGATCCGGGATGATATGTTTATTATGACCACCGGGGGCACCACTATTGTGGAAATGGCCCGCCTGCTTCCACCTTATTTGAAAGCCACGCTGATATCCGGCAGTATTGCAGCCATACTGGAATATATGGAGCATCCTCAGATTGATGTTATTGTCATCGGAGATAAAATCTCTAAAAATTCAAATATCACCATTGGGGCCGATGCTATCGCGAAAGTGAAACAGATCAAGGCCGACATCTGTTTTCTGGGCGTAAATGCCATAGACCTTCAATATGGAATTACGGATAATGACTGGGGGGTGGTGCAATTGAAGCAGGCTATGATCGAAGCATCCAGGCAGGTAGTATGCCTGTCCATCGCCGAAAAAATCAATACCTGCCAGCCATTGAAAGTTTGTGATCTGCCGGATGTGGATTTATTGATCACCGAATTACCCCCGGATGATCCTTTATTGGAACCTTATGCAAAAGCAGGAATCAGGATTTTATAATACAAAGCAAACGATTTTTTAAACCCTCACTTTTACACCAATCAAAACACAATGAAAAAATGAGAAAATTTACACAGCGGGTAACCTTTCTGTCATTCCTGTTGACGTGTTGCACATTAGTCTGCATAGCGCAAAAAAGGACAGTTACAGGTGTTGTGCTGGACGACAGCAACAATCCTGTTGAAGGGGTGACAGTCACCGTAAAAGGAACAAACACCGCATCAACGACGCTTGGGAATGGCTCCTTTTCTATCAGTGCTGCCAGCACCGATGAGCTGATTTTTACGCATGTTAACTACGAATCCAGAACGCTTGCTGCCGGGTCCGGCACTCCATTGAGAGTTGTGCTGGCGGCAAGAGGTGAAGCAATGGAAGATGTGGTTATTACGGCCGAATTCGGAATGAAGCGCGCCGCGCGTTCCGTGGGTTCATCTGTTCAGTTGGTGGATGGCTCAACCATTACCGAATCGGGCAGGGATAACTTCATCTCCGCACTTGCCGGTCGGGTGCCGGGTTTGAATATTACGTCTACCAGCGGTACACCTGGTGCTTCCAATACGGTGATATTAAGAAACCTTACTTCCATTTCCGGTAATAACCAGCCACTGTATGTGGTAGATGGTATTCCGATGAACAATTCCACATTCGATCCGTTGGGTATGCCGGGAGGCGAAACCTATTCGGTTAGAAACATGGACTATTCTTCACGCGGTAACGATTTCAACCCTGAAGACATTGAATCAGTAACTGTTCTGAAAGGAGCTGCTGCTGCAGCCCTGTATGGTTCTGATGCTTCTAATGGCGCGATCATCATCACTACCAAAAAAGGTCGTGGTGGAAAAGGCAGGGTTACGTACAGCAACTCTTTCCGGTTCGACAAAGCATACGGCTGGCCCGATCAGCAGACCAAGTATTCTAACGGTGTTTATGGAACAACGAACTTCTATAACACCTCCAAATTCGGAGCAGAGTATCCTGCAGGAATGAAGTTATACGATAATGTTGCCGCTATTATGCAAACCGGTTTTGCCCAACGCCATAACCTGTCGCTGGAAGGTGGAACCGAAAGAGCTACAATCCGCGGTAGCGTATCCTTTTTAGATCAGGAAGGAGTTATTAAAACAACGGATTATGATCGTTTCAATTTAAGTCTTTCAGGTCAGGCCAAAATTACCGAGTGGTTGCGCTTTGAAAGTTCCATGCAGTTCACCCGTACCAACAACCACAAAGTAATGCGGGGAACAGACGGACCATTGTACAGAGCTATGCTGTGGCCATTGGTTGATGATATGTCGGTGTACGAAACACAAGATGGCTTTATGAGAAAACCTGACTATTATCTTGACTTTGATTTGCTGAATCCGCTGTTCGCGCTGAATAAGAATCTCAATTTCGACAGATCAAACCGCTTTATTTCGAATATTGCCGTAACCATTACGCCCATCCGAAATGCATTCGTTCGTGCGCAGGTCGGCTGGGATGTCGGTTCACAAACCTTTCAAAATTCATGGCACCCCTATTATGCCGCACGCAATGCCGGTTTGGGCAGATATGATATTGTACAGGCCAATTTCTCCGATCCTACTGTTAACCTCATAGCCGGGTATGACAATAAGTTTATGAACGACAAGCTGACGTTTGGCGCTCAGATTGGTTATCACCAATTGGAAAATGGTGTTATTCGTCAATCAACAAACGGGTCAAGATTTGTGATTCCCGACTTCCAGTCGATCAACAATACCGATCCGCTTACCATGACCTCAAACCAACGCAATACCAAGCGCAGGATCCAGGCTGTATCCGCTCAGTTTACCCTGGGGTACAACAATATGGCCTTTATTGCCCTTCGCGGCCGTAACGACTGGTCATCAACCTTACCGGTAGCCAACAACTCCTATTTCTATCCGGCTATTGAAGGTTCCTTCATTTTGTCGGATCTGAAATTCATACAATCGATCGATGCGATCAATTTCATCAAATTAAGAGGATCTGTAGCCCAGGTGGGTAAAGATGCCGGTCCGCTCGAGATTGATCCCCAGTTAGAGGTAATGACCTCAACGGGTGGCGGTTTCCGCTATGGCTTTACCGGTCCTAATCCAAGACTGCGGCCGGAGATGACAACTGCCCGTGAAATTGGTTTTGATGGCCGTTTCTTCAATAACCGGGTCAATGCCATGTTTACGTATTTCACCACGTATAATGAAGACCAGATCGTAAAAGGTTTCCGTTTGAGTTATGCAACCGGCTTCGTACTGAATAACATGAATGTGGGATCGTTCAAAACCAAGGGTTGGGAAGCAAGCCTTGACGGAGACATAATCCGAACTCCAGGCGGACTGACCTGGAATGTTGGTATCAATGCTTCGCGTGGTGTATCGGAAGTGGTATACCTGCCTGAAAATGTAACCGAATATTATAACGCGTATACCTGGAACTCCGGTAACATTCGTAATGGAATTATGGTTGGTCATCCTATTACCACCTTAACCGGTCGCGCGTTCCTGCGCAATGAGGCGGGCCAGGTACTGATTGATCCCGGAACCGGTGTTCCACTGGTAAATCCGCTTTGGACCGTTATCGGTGACAGGGAACCGAAATTGCGTTTTGGCGCCATGACCAGCGTGAACTACAAAGGTTTCCGCCTATCAGCGCTGTTTGCCGGAAGGTATAAAGCCACTGTGGTGAATGGTACAAAACGCGCCATGTTCACAACGGGCAACAGCTGGGAATCGGTGGAATACCGCGAGCGTGGCCCTGTGGTATTTAATGGTGTGCTGAGAGATGGAAATGAAAACTCGAAAAATCCAACCATCAACAGGATTGGTGTAGATGCCGGTCTGGCTGCCTCCAGCATTTATGGTGGTGGTGATGAAGACTGGCTGGAGAAGAACGTGAACTACCTCCGTTTACAGGAAGCGCGTTTATCGTATACCATTCCCAGGAAATCATTAGTACGTACACGGATTATTTCTGATATGAATCTTTTCGTGGTAGGCAATGACCTGTTGACCTGGACGAACTATTCCGGCATTGATGCCGTTGGGAATACTGTATCTGCTGCGGCAGGTGGAACCGGTGGTGAAGGATACGATGTATGGTCTATTCCCAACCCGCGCGGCATTACTTTCGGAATCAGTATAACTTTAAATTGATCGAACAATGAGAAAAATAGTAATAATATTAGCTATCCCGATACTGCTATTGGCGGCGGGATGTAAGAAATACCTGGACGTAAATAAAAATACCGACGCGCCAGATTATATTGAAGCACACCTCTACTTACCCGGCATTCAACAGGCTTATGAAGGCTTTTATTGGGATATCCGGGCGCTTGGCCCGCTTACCCAGATGATGGGAACAACCAGCTACACCAGTTTTGCCAATCATTACTATACCCTTGGCAGTGATGCCGGTGGTGAAATCTGGCGCTCTGTCTATTGGTTGCAGGGCATGAACCTGGAAAACCTGATCAATCAATCCATGGCTGCCGAACAGTGGACACTGGCAGGGATTGGCTATGCAATGAAAGCATACTCCTGGGATATTATGACCAAAATACATGGTGACCTGCCCATGAAACAGGCTTTCGTACCCGATCTTTTAGCACATGACTACGATTA
Source organism: Bacteroidota bacterium (assembly GCA_023409675.1). GTDB lineage: Bacteria > Bacteroidota > Bacteroidia > Chitinophagales > Chitinophagaceae > Flavitalea. The sequence continues at coordinate 2,018 of JAEYRC010000340.1, read as the reverse complement.
CCAGGATGAAGTGTACAAACAGGTACGCGAATGGGCTTATAAAGCCATTGAACTCTTAGAGCAACAGGACAATACCGATTATGGCACCAAAATCACCGCTAACGATTATATCTATGGTGGCGATAAAGACAAATGGATCAAGTTTGCCTATGCGGTGATTGTAAAAAACCTGGCATCGTTAACCAATAAGAACGATTTCAAAGCAACCTATGGACAGGAGTTGATTACTGCTGCCGGTAAATCATTTCAAAGCTCAGCGGATGATGCGGTGGTGAGAATTGCGGGAGGATCGCAGTCGGCACCCTATTCTGCCTATAATAATTTCTGGGGCACTGCCAGGGGCAATTTAAATTACCTCTATTTCCAGCATGAGTATGCGGTACAGGTATTTACCGGAACGGTTCCAAAATATGATGAATCTACCGGTGATAAATATCCTTTTCCCGGCAGTGAGTTCTCTGCATTTGAATTAGCGGAAAATCAAATCATTGCCGATACACAGGTTTTTGTTCCGGGACACTTCGATCCCCGGGTAGCGGTAAAACTGTCTACGACCAGCAATCCGAATTATTTAAACATTGGCAATACAGACAGTGTACGGAACTACCGCTATATTGGGGGCAGCTTCACCAGCACTGTTGGCCCCTTGGGTACCGCGCCCAGTTTCTATGGAAGAAATGTAAGCGCAACATTCACTGGCGCAACGCATGATGGCATAGGAAAATGGTTATACAGGGATAATGCGCCCTATATCTTAACGACCGCCGCGGAAATCAAATTCTGTCTTGCTGAGGCCTACTGGAAGATGGATCAGCCCGCACAGGCGTACACTGCCTTTAAAGAAGGAATACAAGCTGATATGGAATTTACCGCAAGGTATATTCATCCGGGTACCGTTGGTTCACCCACCGGTGGTGACAAAATCACTGTGGGTGCCTTCAACACCCTCGCAGGAGAATACCAGGCAGGGCCCTATGTTGAGGGCTTAAGCATGGGCGATTTTTCACTTTCGCACATTATGATGCAGAAGTGGGTGGCCTTATATCCCTGGGGCGCTGCAGAAGCGTGGACAGATATGCGTAAATACCATTACGATATCGACTATACCGGCGAATATCCGAGCAATGGTAATGGCTGGAGCCAGTCGATACTGGAGCAAAAATGGGATACCGATCCTGACAAAGTTTATAAAGGATTGTATTTGCTTCCAGCCCAGGTAGCCAACAGAAAGGGCAGCTATAACGTATTAAATGAAGGCGCGCCTGCTTACAGGCTCAGGCCCCGGTATAATTCAGAGTATATGTGGAACCTGCCATCTTTGGAGTCGCTTCAGCCTATTTCAGGAAATGCACCCAATTATCAAACCTCTATTCCCTGGTTTGCTTATCCGGCCGGAATACCTAAATAATGAATTAAAAAAAACATAATGAAAAATATAGCAAAAATCTTATCGTTGTTTTTCATACTGCTTACATTGGGCACCGCATGTAAAAAACATGTGGTAGAGTATGATTCTTACAACCTCCCCCCCGATGCCGCCGAATTTCAGTTGCATTACTTTGTGCCCGTTGTAACCGGCGCGAGTAACAATATAACCAAGGTGGAGATCAACAATCAATTGTATGCCAACAGCACTACGCCGCTGGTAACCTATAATGCCCTTCCGAGCGGAGGCGTAGGTCGCTTTTTTACAGCGCCTTCCGGAAATACCAATGTGAAGCTGTACAGGGGACCTGATGCGGAGTTGGTCTATGACCAAAACGTTACGCTCATTTCCGGCAAGCAAAATGTGTTTGTATATGACTTTAATGAAGCTCCGGTGGTTATTGATAATGACTATCCCTACAACAAAATTACCACAGACAGTACCGGTAATTTTGCCTGGATCAAGTTCTATAATTTCCTGTTCGAAACACCGGGTGTGAAAACGCCGTACAAGCTACAGTACCAATACCAATACAATATGGATCCCGGACCAGCCACAACTCATACAAACCAGAAGAGTGATTGGATCAACC
>JAEYRC010000232.1 GCA_023409675.1 Bacteroidota bacterium | reverse complement strand
ATAGGGTCGTGCTACGCGGTTCACGATAAATCCCGGGGAATCGGTGCAGCGTACGGGTATCTTATTCTTTTGCAGGGTCAGGTCTTGCAATTCATCGAGCAAAGCCGGACTTGTTTCTTTGCCGGCAATCAGTTCCACCAATTTCATTTTAAGCGCCGGATTGAAGAAATGCATTCCGGCAAATTGAGCACGGTTAGTCACTCCCTCAGCCAGTTCTGTAATGGATAGTGAAGAAGTGTTGCTGACAATTCGCGCGTCGGGCCAGGCTTCAAGAATTTGCCGGTACAATTTTTTTTTGATGTCCGCATCTTCAACGATCGCCTCTATGAACAGGTCGGCAGGAAATTTATGGATGTCGGTTGTATACGCAGGAGCATTGCCGGATAATTCGATTCCCCGCGCGGAGGCTGCTGATCGTTCTGCAGCGATGAAGGTTTCAGCCTGCTCCAATACTTCCGGATGCAGATCGAAGAGGATGGTTGCAACGCCTTTCAGAGACATGCTCAGGGCTATACTTCTGCCCATGGTTCCGGCGCCGCAAATACAGATCGTTTGTATCATGAACACAAATTACATTAAAGCCCTGTGTGTAGCTACTCAGGTGGCCGATACAAACTGGTCAAGAAAACGCAGGTCATTTTCACTGAACAGGCGTATATCATTGATGCCATATTTGAGCAGTGCCGGCCGTTCTATACCCATGCCGAATGCAAAGCCGGTATATTTATTGGAGTCGATACCACAGTTTTCCAGTACGGCAGGGTGTACCATTCCACAGCCCAGGATTTCGAGCCAGCCGGTTTTTTTACATACGGCGCAGCCTTCGCCCTGGCACAGCTGACAGCTGATATCCATTTCGGCGCTGGGTTCGGTGAACGGGAAATAGCTTGGCCTGAACCTGACCTTTATATCCCGGCCGTACATCTCCTGAACAAAATAATAGAGGGTTTGTTTGAGGTCGGCAAATGAAACGTGTTCATCTATATATAAACCTTCTACCTGGTGAAAAAAACAATGTGAACGCGCGCTGACGGTTTCATTACGGTAAACCCTGCCCGGGCAGATAATGCGCAGGGGAAGTTTACCTTTTTCCATTTCCCGGATCTGGATATTGCTGGTATGTGTACGCAGCAGCCAGTCGGGGTTCTGGCTTATATAAAACGTATCCTGCATATCCCTTGCCGGGTGATGCAGGGGCAAATTCAGCGCGGTGAAATTATGAAAGTCGTCTTCAATTTCAGGGCCTTCTGCAACGGCAAAGCCTAAACGCTGAAAGATACTTATGATGCGGTTGCGCATTAAACTGATGGGATGCCGGCTACCCATAGCCAGTTCATCACCCGGTAATGAAGTGTCGATCGCATCGCTTTCGTCGGTTTGAGCAGATGATTCCATTGACGCTTTAGCCTGTTCATAATGCTGTTCGGCAAGCTGTTTAAATTCATTCAATACCTGGCCAAAAGCTTTTTTCTGCTCCGCGGGAACATTTTTCATTTCCCCAAACAATTGCTTGACAATTCCCTTTGTGCCCAGGAAACGAATTCTGTACGTTTCCAGAGCTTCCGCTCCCGACACGGCTGTTCCGGAAATCTCCTCTTTATAACGCTCAATCTGATGTAACAACTGATCCATACGGCAAATATAGGAAGAAGCGATCTTTCGTTTCCGGCCTCCGGAAAAAAACCGGGCCTCAATCCGTATATTGCGGCATGGCTGATTATGACTCGTTGAGTGATTTCCTGGTGCCGGTGAACAAAAGTGAAATTTCCGGTGATACAGGGTATAAGAACGGACAACTGGGCAATTACATTATTGTTCATGAAAATGGCCTGCCTGATATTCAGGCGGCGGATATTATCTTTTTGGGCTGTTCCGAGCAACGGGGCTCAATGCTTCGAAATACCGATAATGAATCTCTGCTGCTCCTGCGCCGTGAATTGTATAAACTTTATTTCTGGCATAACCAGCTGGTGCTTGCCGATTTGGGCGATATAGCTTTGGGCGCGACACTTCAGGATACTTATGCCGCACTCCGTACCGTCATTGGCGAATTACTTCGTTTAGGCAAGACCGTTATCATCCTTGGTGCCTCTCACGACCTTACCCTCGCTCAGTATCAGGCGCATACGGCCGGCCGCCAGTCGATTGACGCCTGTTGTGTGGATGCGCTGCTCGACATAGACATTGAAGAGCCGCTTCGGCGCGATAATTTTCTTATGGAAATGCTTACCGGAGAACCCAATTTTATCCGGCAGTATAATCATATCGGTTTTCAGAGTTACTATGTACATCCGCGCATGCTGGAAACCATGGACAAGCTGAGGTTCGATTGTTTCAGGGTGGGGAAGGTAAAAGAACAGATTGAAGAGATGGAGCCGGTGATCCGCAATACGGCTCTGTTCAGTTTTGATCTGTCCGCTATCGCGCATGCCTATTGCGCGGCGGGAGCTGTTTCGCCCAATGGCCTTACCGGTGAAGAAGCCTGTACGCTGATGAAATATGCGGGTATGAGCCCGCAACTGGGCAGTGCCGGCATTTATGGTTATGATAGTTCTGGTGATCCCGATGGTATGTCTGCCCGGCAGATCAGCCAGATGATCTGGTATTTTATTGATGGTAAAGCCAGCGCGCGCCGGGAGTCTGATCTCCGCAACCGCGAAGATTTTATTGAATACAATACCTCTTTTACGGAGCTTGAAACAACTTTTCTGCAAAGCAAAAAAACCGGGCGATGGTGGATGCGGCTTTCCGGTGAAGAGTATATCGCTTGTTCGTATAACGATTACCTGCTGGCACGGAGCAACGAAATACCCGAACGCTGGCTGCGGGCGCGCGAAAGAAGCTGATGCCCCGATCTATAAAACCTGAATCTATAACGTATGACTCCTGCATTTCGCTACACCGGAACCTGTTTATTGTTGTTGGTTGTTTTTGCCTCCTGTTCACCCGCAGCCCGTATCGGACGCGCGGCTAAACCGGTGCTCGAAGACAGTGCCCTTAGCAGAGCCCATGTTGGTATAAGTATTTATGATCCGGCAAAAAATAAGGTGCTGTACGAACACCAGGCCAATAAGTTTTTTGTACCGGCATCCAATACCAAGTTGTTCACCATGTATGCCGGCATGAAATACCTTGGTGACTCCATTGCCGGTATCCGGTATTTTGAAAACGATACGGCGGTCTTTCTGCTGCCTACCGGTGATCCGGGTTTCCTCCATTCCGATTATGACCGGCATCCGGTGCTGGATTTTTTGCAGCAGGTTAAAAAACCGCTCTATCTCGATGACAGCCGCTGGAAAACCAGTCCGTTTGGTACGGGATGGTCATGGGGCGATTACAATGCCTCCTATGCGCCTGAACGCAGCGCATTTCCGGCCTGGGGAAATACGATCCGCTGGGTAAAAGAATCTTCTGGAAAAGCCGCGGCCAATGAGCATGAATTCGATCAGTCGGTGTCGATTTATTCCATACCTGATATTGACTGGCCGGTTCGGTTCGACCCGGAATCGCAGCGGGGACGCTTTTACGTGCTGCGCGATCAGACAGCAAATAATTTCCTGATCCGCCAGGGATCCGATTCAGTTGGTTCACAATCTGTACCCTATATGACCAACGGATCACAAGCGGTGCTGGAACTGTTAAACGCGAATTATAACCTGAACATACAACCGGGCTCTCTTCCCGGCACACCGCAAACTTCGGTTATCTATTCCCGTCATACCGACTCGCTGCTTAAACCCCTGATGCACCGCAGTGATAATTTATATGCTGAACAGGTTATGTTGATGGTGGCCGAAAAGCTACGCGGTGTGCTCGATGAAAGTCCGGTGCTGGATTCGCTGATCCGCACCGAATTGGCTGATATTCCGGGAAACCTGCGCTGGGCCGACGGCAGCGGCTTAAGTAAAAACAATCAGTTTACCCCTCAAAGTATGATCGCCATCTTAAAGCGTTTACAGGATGAATTTGGAATGGACCGGGTTCGGGCAATTATGGCTACAGGTGGTGAAGGCACTATTCGAAATTTTTATCAGCGTCAGAAGGGATCGATCTATGCCAAGACAGGAACACTGGGGGGTGTTGTGGCCTTAAGCGGATATCTGTACACCAAAAAGAACCGCCTGTTGCTGTTTTCTGTACTGGTGAATAATCACCGTGGCAATGCGAATGCTATCCGCAGACAGGTAGAACAGTTTATTGATCAGGTCTATGAACGGTATTAAGGCCTCATTGTATTTTTTCTGAGTTGCTTCGATTTTTATGCTTGCTTTTTTCCGAATTGCCTCGCAATGACATGAAGGCCAGCATTTTTTTTCTGGATTGCTTCGCCTGCGGCTCGCAATGACGAACGCTATTGTTTAACGTCATAGCTTGGTGCTTACCAAAGTAAAGCCCTCTTGCGGCACGTCATTGCGAGGGCTCTGCCCGAAGCAATCCAGTACTGTTAACGCTTCCCTCTATAATGGCTGCATTTATTTCTGGAT
>JAEYRC010000213.1 GCA_023409675.1 Bacteroidota bacterium | reverse complement strand
GTGTAAGGTTACTGAATAACCTGAGTGCTGTGCATAATATCATGCGCCCCTCCATGCTCGAAACCGGCCTGGAAGTTGTTAGCTATAACCTGAATCGGAAAAACGCGGATCTGCGTTTATTTGAATTCGGTAAAACATACCGGAAATCAGCGGAGGGAGAATACCGTGAGCCTGAACACCTGTGCCTGTATATTACCGGCAACAGCAGGCCCGAATCGTGGAAGGGTAAGGCAGTAGCTTCAGACCTCTATTACCTTAAAGGAGTGCTGAATACGCTTTTGTCGCTATGGAATTTCCGGCAGCCGGTTTACCAGGCTGTTTCGGAATCAAAGCTGAACAACGCGATGGAAATACTGGTTAAGCGGGTGAAGATCGCGGAAATCGGTATGGTGTCTAAAAAGGAGCTCAGCAGGTTTGATATCCGGCAGCAAGTATTTTATGCCGACATCAACTGGAACGAAGTGTTGAAACTTTCGGCAAAAAGTACGCTGCGGTTTACCGAACTGCCGAGGCAACTGCCGGTTTATCGCGACCTGGCTATCATTGTGGGTAAACAAATCCGGTACGAGGAAGTTGAAGAAGTCATCCGGCAGGTTAAGTTGTCAAAACTGAAAATGGTTCGCTTATTTGATGTTTTTGAAAGTGAAAAACTGGGAAGCGATAAAAAATCGCTGGCTATGAGCTTCACCTTTCTGGATGAACAAAAAACACTTACCGATAAAGAAATTGATGACATGATGCAACAACTGATCAGCGCGCTGGAAAAATCGCTGTCAGCGGAGATCAGGAAATAAACATGCTGCCTATGGCCGGACAGGAAATACTGAACCGCATTTACGCTAAAGTTGCCGCGCTTGCCGGGAAAGCCGATCGCTTGCAAAAAGAGAATGAGCAGCTTAACCGAAAGCTGGAAGCTGCCCGGGCGGATCTGGAAAAATACCAGGCTGAAATCAAAGCGCTCGAACAAAGCGTTACCGTTTTGCGCATGGGACCACAGCATCTCTCAGCGCCGGAAAAAAAGGCGCTGGATAAACAGCTCAATCATTACCTGAAGGAAATTGACCGTTGTATTACCATGCTGGAACAGTGATCAGACCCGCTTCACCATGCGAAGGCTTACTTCGTCTTCTCCCTGAGAAATGACCAGCGTATAAATACCATAGGGCAGGTCATTAAGTCCTTTCCAGGTTAATTCCGGTTTATCACTGATCAGTTCGGTTTCGAGTCTGCCACAGATACTTCCGGTTTCATCGCGAAGGATGGCCGTAAGGCAGTTTTTTTTGCAGGAGGTCAGCTCAACTTTGAAGGTGTCGATAAAGGTGGCGGTTTTTACAGTTGCGATCATGCGAAAGGGGTTTGGTTTTCATTAGATAAAGGCATTGTTAAGACCGGATTAGTCTTCTTAACAATAGTGAAATAAACTTAATAATTATTTTTTAATCCTGCAAACATGACCGATTTAATTCCTATTAATGTAATAATCGGCGATAGAAGTTACCGTATCAAGGTTGCTCCTGCTGATGAGGAAGCGGTAAGAAGAACAGTTAAGATCATTAACGAAAAGTTCACCGAATTTAAAACACAGTTCGCCGGAAAGGATATGCAGGATTATATCGCCATGGTGTTGCTTTGGTATGCCACACAGCAAAAAGCGGCCGATAAGCCGCTTTTACCGGGAGATCTCTCCCATACGCTTCAGGAAATTGAGGCCCTGCTGGATAAGCAGGCCGGAACCTGATTATTTTTTACTTACAGTGCTTTCTACTGTAGATTCCATCACCATCGGCACCGACTGACCCATCACATCGATATTTCCACTGGCTTTGGTGGTGATCTTTTTGCTTTTGATGATTCCGGTGGCTACATCGAACAGGTATTCGCCTATGGAACTTCCTTTCATATCCATCACCATCGTCATACCCTGCTGTTCCATTTCCTTATTCATGGAAAGATCGCCTTTAACACTCACCACCCCATCATTACCTTTGATTTCTTTAAGTGTATAGGTAGTAAAGGTTCTGGCGCCATCCGCATTGGCCGAATCTGACCATGAATCGCCCACTTTTACACCCTTCGCAGGAATGTTGGCGATCGTACTGAAACTAGCACCTTCTTTTTCTTCATTCATGGCTCCCCCGATCATACTGCCCATCATATTGCCGTCATCTTTTACAGCAGGCTTGTTCTTAACCTCGGTAACCACGCCATGTTTGTCCAGGACAAAATCGCTGGGTTTGTTCAGCATATCACGGTAAGGCGCACCCATTTCACCATCGAGGTCTTCTTTTTTATTGGAATCGAAATTCATTTCCTGCCCCATCGCGTTCATGTTCATGAGTACGCTTTTAAGGGTAGACGCCACTTCAAAACCACCATTTGAAGCATTCTTTACTTCCACAAGACTTTGCGATGTGGAGTTCATGACAATTTCCATGGTTTGACCCATCATTTCCTGGGTCAGGTTCATGGTAACTTTACTGACCTGTTCAAGTTGGTCGCCTTTGGTAAGAGCAACTTTCTTCGAAACTGTCTGGGCAGATACGGCAAGGCCGGAAAAGGCTACCACCAACAGGATTAATTTTTTCATTGTATTTATTTAAATCATTAATTATTGAACCACAAAAAGACGTATTATTTCCGGAATTCCGTTGCAAGGTTGGAAATATCCCGGAAAAAAAACTTCCTATTTCGCAAACAATTCCTGCAGTTTTTCCTGCAGAGCTTCACCCCGCAGGTTTTTGGCTATGATTTTTCCCTGCGGATCGACCAGAAAGTTCTGGGGGATAGCCCGGATGCCATATTGTTGGGCAACCGCGTTTTTCCAGTACTGAAGATCCGAAACATGCGTCCAGGTAAGGTTATCATCATAAATCGCTTTCAGCCATTTATCGCGCGCACCAGGCTGATCGAGTGAAATGCCTAATACTTCAAATCCTTTATCGTTATAGGTCTGATAGGCTTTAACCACATTCGGATTTTCCACCCGGCAGGGGCCGCACCAGCTTGCCCAGAAATCGATCAGTACATATTTGCCCCGGTAGGAGGAAAATTTAACCGGATTGCCGGTCGTATCGTTTTGAGTGAAATCCATAGCCATCGCACCAACACTGGTCTTTTTTGCTGTTTCTATCTTTTCCTTAAAAGCGATTCCGGAAGGAGAATTTTTAAGTTGTTCGGAGAGCGACTGGTACACCGGTTCCACCGCATTCGCGTCTATATCCCAGCCGGCATATTGTTCCAGCGCATACAAACCCAGCCGGCTCGACGGATTTTCTTTGATATACTTCAGGTATTCATTTTTTGATTCATTCTGCAAAGCCCTGATTTCTTCCACAACAGCTTTCATCCCCTCTTCATCTTTTGCTTTGGCCAGTTCACTATAGCGGGCCGACAATACCTGAATGGGGGCATTGCGGTCTACACGTTTCTGCATTTTTTCAAATTCCTGGTGAATCGCGGATCCCGATACCTGAAAATTGCTGAAAGAATCAACACTGGTTACATTGATGGAAGCGGGCTCCAGGAAAACGGCTCCCATGTCGCGACGACTGTTCATGCGCCGGGGTTTACCTTCTGCATCGGGCGTATAGGCGATCCGCAGCCGGCCAAGCACCGGTTCAGCAAGCTGGCCGGTGAACTGGTATTTACCATTCACAATTTTTGCAGAATCCGTTTTTGATTCGCCGCTTACAGCATAGAACAGGTATACCGAAGCCAGCGAGTCGCCTAAGTCGCTGACATCGCCATTTAAAGTAAAAGTTTGCTGAGCAGTTTGCTGACCCCGGGCGGTAAACGTAAACACAAATGCCGCCAGTAGGAGAAAAGATAATTTATTCATACCTGTAATTTAAGTAAAGCAATTTACACCCGTGATTTTACCCGGACAAACCGCTTATGTATTAATTTTTATTTGCTCGTATGCGCGCTAACCCGTTTATTCACAGTCCGTTTTTGTATTTTCGCAAATACGCCCCGGGATAATTACAACTATTGTGGTGGGAAAATCGGGACGTTCAACCATTTTTTAAACTTTATATAAACCAATGGAAACGAATATTATAGTGATCATAGCGGGCATAGCCGGATTAATAATAGGTATTGTAGCCGGAAAATTCATTTTCGCAAAAAATACCCGCCAGCAGGTAGCCGAAGCGGAAGAACAATCGAGGAAGATCATTGCCGACGCGCAGGTGAGCGCCGAGAATCTGCGCAAAGAAAAATTACTGGAGGCAAAGGAGAAATTCGTACAGCTTAAAGCGGAGCATGATAAAGAACTGCTGGAAAAGAACCGGAAGATCGGTGATATGGAAAACCGTACCCGGCAAAAAGAACAATCCATCAGCCAGAAACTGGAAAACCTCGAAAAACAGGTTAAGGAAAATGAACTGATCAAGGAAAACCTGAACCGGCAGATCGAAGTCGTAAACAATAAACGCACTGAACTGGAAAAACACCAGGAAGAGCATATCCGCCGCCTGGAAAAAATTGCCGGTCTGACCGCTGAGGAAGCGAAGAATCAACTGATCGAAAGCCTGAAACAGGAAGCCCATACCCAGGCCATCGGTATTCAGCAGGAAATTATAGATGATGTTAAGCAGAAAGCCAATAAAGAGGCTCGCAAAATCATTATTCAATCGATTCAGCGTACCGCTGCCGAGCAGGCTATTGAAAACTCCATCACTGTTTTCAACCTGGAAACAGATGAAATAAAAGGTCAGATTATCGGGCGGGAAGGACGAAACATCCGGGCCATTGAAGCGGCCACCGGTGTTGACCTTATTGTAGACGATACGCCTGAAGCTATCATTCTTTCGTCTTTTGACCCCCTTCGTCGTGAAATTGCCCGCCTGAGTTTGCAACGCCTGGTTTCAGATGGCCGTATTCACCCGGCAAGAATTGAAGAAGTAGTAGAAAAAACGCGCCGGCAGATTGAAGACCAGATCATGGAAATTGGTGAGCGCACCGTCATTGAACTTGGCATTCATGGCCTGCATAAAGAATTGGTTCGAATAGTCGGAAAAATGCGTTTCCGCTCGTCTTATGGCCAGAACCTGCTGATGCACAGCCGTGAATCGGCTAATCTTTGCGGAATAATGGCTTCTGAACGGGGATTGAATCCGAAACTGGCCAAACGCGCAGGCTTACTGCACGATATCGGTAAAGTTCCTGATGAGGAAACCGAACTGAGCCATGCCTTGCTGGGCGCTAAACTGGCTGAAAAATACGGTGAAAATCCTGCTGTGGTAAATGCCATCGGCGCCCACCACGATGAAATGGAAATGCAATATGTGATCTCTCCTATTGTACAGGCCTGTGACGCCATCAGTGGCGCCCGCCCGGGCGCAAGGCGCGAGATCATGCAACAATACCTGCAGCGGATCCGCGACCTCGAAAACCTGGCAATGGGTTATCAGGGTGTAGAGAAAGCTTATGCCATTCAGGCCGGCCGCGAACTCCGGGTGATCGTTGAATCGGAAAAAGTTACCGATGGCGACTCCGACCGCCTGTCGTTTGAAATAGCGCAGAAAATTCAAACGGAAATGACCTTCCCAGGACAGATCAAAGTGACCGTAATCCGGGAAAAACGGGCAGTGAATGTTGCACGTTAATACCTGAACAGACTTTATCAGCAGGCAGCCCCTTTTCCGGCTGCCTGTTGTTTTTTAGCCCATGCCCGTACAAACTTTCTCCCGCAAAAGGGTTCTTCTTTAAAATTGAAGCAGTTCGGATTATTGCATCCTAATAACTCTATTGGCTGATGCCTGTGGCGGATTCAAAAGCATAGAGCGCTTTCAGCAATTCACGGATATCTTCAGCGGTATGATGGCTGTTCAGAATGATCCGTGTTACGGGCTCATCTTCCGGTGAAGGATAGGCGAAACTGGAGATAAGGATCTGACGCGATAATAAGAAGTCGTAGAGCTCATTGTGCGGGCAATAAAACACCGGGTAACCGGGTATACTACTGAACATGCGCCCGGTAATGGGGTCTTCTGTAAATTGACGGATATTATCGATCAGGCGCAGCCAGGCATTCCGGTAAACGTTATCAGCCTGCATATACGCATGCAGGTAGGCCGGACTCATGGGTGATGAAGTGCTGAACCATGGACTTGTGCTGAAACGGGCTATCCGCTCACGACTTCCAAAAATAGCGCCTCCGGGCAGTCCCATAGCTTTTCCAATGGAAGCCACAACAATCGTTTCTACATGATCGGCCTGGGGAATTGCCGGATATATACCCCGACCTTCATTCAGGATACCCATTCCGTGCGAATCATCAACAACCAGGATGATTTGTTTATCTTTCGGCTGATCATTTATCCACTCGAAAGAATACGCATTGGCCGTCAGCGGGTCAACAGAATTGCTGAGAATAATGTGTGTGGCGGCAGGTGAGCGCCGGATCTTATCGCTTATGGAGGCAGACCATGCCTGGAAATCGGCATGATAGAAATTGTCGCTGCTCAGCCATACGGCCGGATGCGTATCCGGGGCATAATGAAAATAACCCGTATGCTCAAGCGCACGTATAACAAGCTGCCCGGCCATGAAACCTGATGACAGCGTCAGGGCGGCAGCAGAACCTGCCTGGCGGGCCAGCTTTTCTTCCGCTTCAGTAAAAATTTTCAGTTGCAGGTTAGATTTTCGGGAAGTGGAATAATTCGTTCCATAGGCATCCATTCCCTGCTCAACGAGTGCTCTGAAATCCTTATCATTATTGATTCCCAGGTAGGAGGTGCCGCTGAAAAAGAGATATTCCTTCCCGCTGGAAAATACTTTTCTGTCTGCTGACTGATTGCTGCTGATCATAACCGGATTTAACTGTAAAGCTAAGTGCCTTACCAACGTATTCCTGAACAAATTCCTATATTTTATTTGCATTTCGGGATCGGTATTGCCGATCACTTATTCTTTCTCTGTTACTTTGTAGTTTCCAAAACAAGCGTTAAACAAAACCCGGGATTTTTTTAACAGGACGATCTAAAACTGTCGCATGGTGGTAGATTCTGATTTATTGCACGACCAGGTTTCTTTTGCCATGCTGGTATTGAACCGGGAAGGAAATATCCTGTATGCCAATGCTGCCACTACTAAACTGACGGGCTATACTGCTCAACAGTTGCTTCAACAAAATATCGCTGTTGTTCTGGCACAGCCTGATGATACCCTGAGGGTTGACTACCAGCTCGCCTTAACCCGCAAGACCGGCGAGCTTACCACAGAAGGCTGGATCTATCCGAAAAACAGTCAACGACTTTGGGGGGAGATAATTTTCAAAACCATGCCGGCAGCGGATGACCAGGAGGGCCTGCTGTTGTGTACCATTCAGGATCGCAACGATAAAAAAACCATTGAACTTGAATTACGCCGCAGTGAAGAAAGGTTTAAAATAATGGTGGAATCGGTTCGGGAGTATGCGATTTATATGATGGATCCCAATGGTTATATTCTCACCTGGAACGACGGCGCCACCTCCATAAAGGGATATCCTTCAGCGGAAATAATCGGTAAACATTTCACCCTCTTTTATACGCCGCAGGATAATCAGCAGGGGCTTCCGAAACAGGAATTGCGCACCACACTTGAAAAAGGAAAATTTGAAGGTGAAGGCTGGCGGGTGAAACGCGATGGGTCGGTATTTTGGGCAGGATTTGTTCTAACCCCGCTATATAATGATCAGGGCCTACATATCGGTTTTTCGAAAGTTACCCGCGACCTGACGGAGAAAAAATATCATGAAGAATCGCTGCGTCAGAGTGAAGAAAAATTCCGGCTGCTGGTGGAGCAGGTAACGGATTATGGGATCTTCATGATGGATGAAAAAGGCATCATCACCAGCTGGAACCAGGGTGCACGTAATATTAAAGGTTATACGGCGGAAGAGATTATTGGACGGCACTTTTCGTCCTTTTATCCTGAAGAAGATATTATTTCCGGGAAGCCGGCCATGGAACTTAAGATCGCCCGTGAAAATGGCAAATATGAAGAAGAAGGCTGGCGCATCCGCAAGAACAAAAGCCGCTTCTGGGCAAGTGTGATCATCACCGCGGTATACAATAACGGGGTGCTGGTAGGTTTTTCAAAAGTTACCCGCGATCTTACCGAACGTAAACTCGGAGAGCAGGAACTTGCATTGAGTAAAGAACGTTACCGAAAGCTGGCAGAAGAATTGTCTGAAACCAATCGTATTCTTTCGGAGGTTAACAGTGAACTGGAACAGTTTACCTCTATCGTTTCACACGATTTGCAGGAACCCATACGCACCATCAAAAGCTACCTGACCCTGATTCATCAGGAAATAAATTCATCAAATTCTGAGAAGTTAAGGCTATACCTTGAAAAATCCATTGCTTCCACTACACGCATGCGTGAACTGATCCAAAATCTCCTGCATTATTCGCAGCTCAGTAAAGCGGAAATAAGCCGTGAGCCCCTGGATGTGGAATCGATCTTTAATGATGTTAGTCAGAATCTCAAAGCACTGGTGGATGAACGTAAAGCAACTATAAAATACGAGATCGAAGAAAAAAGTGTATTCGGAAACCGGATCCAACTGGGACAGTTGTTTCAGAATCTGATCAGTAATGCGCTGAAATTTAATGTTTCAGCCCATCCTCAAATTATGGTACGGAGTTATTCTTCCAATGGGCTGGCACAGTTTTCTGTGCAGGATAATGGTATTGGCATAGCCGAAAAGGACAGGGAAAAGATATTTGATATTTTTAAAAGACTCAATAGCGATAAAATGTTTCCGGGCATGGGAATCGGGCTGGCCGTTTGTAAAAAAATCGCTGAGCAGCATCATGGATCCATCCATGTAGAATCCGTTCCGGGAACCGGGGCTACCTTCTATGTTTCACTCGGGCGGGAAAACAGTCAGGTATTATGAGAAAATTTTCAATTGTTGTTGTAGATAATGATGAAGACGAGCAATTCTTTATAAAAGAAGGCTTTGATAAGGCCGGACTTTTTGATGTGCTGGCCCAACTTGAAAATGGAGACGCCCTTCAGCGATGGCTGCAGGAAAATTCTTCCTCATTGCCGGATATTATTCTTTCTGATCTGAATATGCCGGGCAAGAACGGATACGACATATTGATGGATTTGAAAGCCGATCCTGCCTATGTACATATTCCCATCATTATTACGTCCACTTCTTCCACACCAACAATCATTGAACGCTGTTTGGCTATGGGCGCTTCGGATTACCTGGTAAAACCGGATACCTTCCTGGATTATGTTCCGTTCATCCAAAACCTTCACAATATTATCGTCTCCAAAAATCTGACCGGCAGATAATAGCACATCGTCATTCCAGGGTACGCAGCAGATCATCCAGATCGAGCGGATTCGTAAACATGTCTATACCACCCTGCGGATTTTGGGGCCAATGTTCCCGCGGCCTGTCCCAGTACAATTCCACCCCATTTCCATCCGGATCATCAAGATAGAGCGCTTCGGATACGCCGTGGTCGCTTGCACCGGTTAATGGATACCGGGCTTCCTGTATGCGTAAAAAAATCCGGGCAAGATCTTTACGTTCCGGATACAATATAGCCGTATGGTATAGGCCTACAGCATTTGCAGGTGCAGGCCCCGAACCACGGCTATGCCAGGTGTTCAACCCGATATGATGATGATACCCACCGGCAGAAATGAACGCGGCCTGAGGGCCATACCGCATGACCAGGTCAAAACCCAGGAGTTCGCAGTAAAACGCGAGCGCACGTTCCAGGTCCGAAACTTTAAGGTGCACATGTCCTATGCGCGTTTGTTCAGGAATACGGTAGGGCTTACTTTCCATATAGTTGTTTTATATACATAAATAATTGTAACACATTCAATTTACAATAATTTCCATTGCAGAAGGTAATCGCATTATTAAGCTGATGGCAAGCGGCAGGGTTTAAAGCGTATATTTAAGGGGTCATTGAATTATTCCCATGAATACATTAACGTGAAACGAAAAGAATTTTTACACTTAAGCAGCCTGGGCCTGGGCTCATTAATGGTGCCGGGTTATCTATCGGCAAGGGCCCATCATCTCTATCGCGAACGTCTGTTTGAGTCAGGAGATACAAAGGCAAAAAAAGACCTGGCCAATATTGCCCTGGAAGCGGCGCGAAACAAAGGTGCAACCTATACGGATGTACGCATTGCACGCTATGTTCAGCAATCAGTCAACACGCGGGAAACACGGGTTCAGAATATTTCCAACAGCGAATCCTATGGGATAGGCATTCGCGTTATCGTGAACGGCACCTGGGGATTCGCAGCCACGGGTTCGGTTAACCGACAGGACATTATTCGCTGTGCTGAAACTGCTGTCGCTATAGCAAAGGCAAATTCCAGGTTACAGAAAGAGCCGGTACAACTGGCACAGCAAAAGAGCCATGGAGAAGTCAGCTGGAAAACGCCGATCAAAAAAAATCCGTTTGATATTCCCGTTACCGAAAAAGCCGGTCTGCTGTTGGAGGTCAACGGTGAAGCCCTGTCTGCCGGTGCAAATTATATTTCATCCGGACTGAGTTTTGTGCATGAACAAAAATATTATGCTTCATCGGAGGGCTCTTATATCGACCAGGATCTTCACCGGATGTGGCCGGTATTTACGGTGACGGTCATTGACAAACAAAGCGGGAAATTTAAAACCCGCGATGCGTTCAGTTCGCCGATAGCCATGGGCTATGAATATTTAACGCCGAAAGAAACGGAAAAACTGAAAGGTCCCGGCGATGTGATCCTGTACCGCTATGCCTATGATATGATTGAAGATGTACGGCAGGCCACCCGGCAGACTAAAGAGAAACATTCCGCTTCTTCGGTTACTCCAGGCCGTTACGATCTTGTACTAGACCCCAATCATCTTGGCCTCACCATTCACGAATCCATTGGTCACTCCACTGAACTCGACCGTGTACTGGGCTATGAAGCGAACTATGCCGGAACTTCATTCGCCACCCTCGATAAATGGAAATCGGGAAATTTTGAGTTCGGCAGTAAAATAGTGAATGTTTTTGGCGACCGCACGCAGCCGCATTTCCTCAATACCATTGGGTATGATGATGATGGGGTGGAAGCAAAGGAATGGAATATTCTTAAAGACGGGATACTGGTAAGCTACCAGGCAACCCGCGACCAGGCGCATATACTGGGCCTGTCGGAAAGCCAGGGCTGCAGCCATGCCGACAGTTGGGAGAATGTTCAGTTTCAGCGAATGCCAAATGTTTCCCTGAAGCCCGGCACCGAAAAATGCAGTGTACACGATATGGTTAAAGATGTTGAAAAGGGTATTTACATTCTTGGCCGGGGCTCGTATTCGATAGATCATCAGCGCTATAATTTCCAGTTTGGCGGGCAGTTGTATTATGCTATTGAAAATGGCGAGATAACCGGAATGCTGGAAGATGTAGCCTATCAGTCGAATACACGCGACTTCTGGAATTCCTGCGTACAGATATGCGATAAGGATGATTACCGACCGTTTGGAACGTTTCGCGATGGCAAGGGCCAACCCGGACAGATCAGTGCGGTATCGCATGGATCTTCCACCACACGGTTCAACAATATCACCGTACTGAATACCAATACATCGAACAACGCCTAAACACAGCATAATGCCGATTTTAACCGAACAACAGGCCAGGGAACTCGTCCAATCCATCCTTAAACTGTCCTCTGCAGATGAAATCATGATCACCATACGGGGTAGTCATTCCGGTAATATTCGCTTTGCCCGCAATACCGTGTCCACTACCGGAGACAGTTCCAATCTTACGATATCAATAGTATCGGTATTCGGAAAACGGTCGGGGTCGGCATCTACCAATGAATATGACCAGGACGCGCTGAAAAGAACCGTTAAGATGTCGGAAGATATCGCCAGGCTGGCACCGGAAAATCCGGAATCTATGCCCATGACCGGGCCTCAGCAATTTGCCAAAGCAATAACCTGGTCGGAAGCTACAGCAGCAATTGATCCTGAATTCAGGGCTCAGGCTGCATTTAAAAGCATTGAAGCCGCGATGAATGAAAATTGTACAGCGGCCGGATTTTTAGAAGATAATGCCAGCTTTATCGCCATAGGCAACAACACCGGACTCTTTGCCTATAACAAATCCACCGGAGGTGATTTCACCATAACAGTGCGTACTCCCGATGAAAAGGGATCGGGATATGCCCGGCAGAGTTTTACTCAAGCTGCTGACCTAAACACGGCAAAGGCAACCCATAAAGCGATTCAAAAAGCCAAATCCTCTGCAAACGTTCAGGAATTGTCACCAGGAAAATACACGGTCATTCTTGAGCCCATCGCCACCGGCGACCTGATTCCACTGCTAATTTCGGCTATGGATGCCCGTAGTGCCGATGAGGGTCGCAGTTATTTTGGCAAGCGCGGGCAGGGTAACCGGATTGGTGAAAAGCTGTTCAGTGAACTGGTAACCATCTATTCTGATCCGTTTAATGCCGATAGTCCATCATCTACCTTTACTTCTGAAGGGCTGCCGGTAACAAAAGTTACGTGGATAGAGAAAGGAGTTCTACAAAACCTGCCTTACAGCCGCTACTGGGCGGCACAAAAAAGCGTGAAACCCCTGCCCCGCCCCGACGGCATCATTATGCCGGGCAGCGACAAGTCGGTGGAAGAGTTGATACGCGGCACGGAAAAAGGTATCCTGGTCAGTCATTTTTGGTATATACGACCCGTCAGCGCGCAGCAATTGCTGTATACCGGTCTTACCCGCGACGGAGTTTTTTATATTGAGAATGGCCGTATTAAATTTCCCGTAAAAAATTTCCGTTTCAATGAAAGTCCGGCTAACATGCTGATCAACCTCGAAGCGCTGGGTGCTACGGAACGTGTCGGCAATAATATACTTCCCGCCATGAAGATCCGCGACTTCAATTTCACATCTGTATCTGATGCCGTTTAAGGTATGCTGTACTAAAAGGGGAAGTTCGTTGCATCAGGCCTATTGTTTAATGCAGGTGCTTAAACCGGATCGTTGTCTTTAGAGATGCCTTTTCGGTTTCCCGGGCTTTGTGTTTTACGTTTTTTCCGGAGGATATAAAACAACAGCACCATAAGCAGACCAAGTGCTGCAAGGTAGTACCAACGATTTACCACCACCCTGCGTCCGTGGAAATAACTCTGAATAAATGCCGGCAATCCTAACCCCGACCGGTAGCTGCCGGGAAAGCGGATGGCTTCCAGTTCAAAATTGCAATCTTTACCCTGAAGCGATGGTTTGGAAATACTGCCCAGGAAAGACATGCCATTGAATGCAACATACATTTTGCCATCCGGTGCAAGCTGAAGCGCACCGGCAGCGCCGCCGATATTGCCTGAATCAACAAGTATTTGCTGTTGCATCATCGCCCGGACATCATTAAGAACGGGGTACTGTAGAATGGAATAGTCTCCCTTGCCGTTCGGCCTGTTCGTTTGAGTGGCATACAGGTATCCCCCATCCGGAGAGAATTCAACGCCCATCGTTAAACGACCGGATGCCGGAATGATCTTACGAAAATTTGAAATAATTCCTGTGCGATTATCAAAATCGGCGACTTCAATAAAAGTGGTAAAATGAGCCGCAGCCAGTTTTCGCCCGTCGGCAGAAACCTTGAGGTAACCAATTGTATTGAGTTTGCCGCTGACGGGATTTCCGGATGGGCTGATGACCGGGTCTGGTTGCAGACCATCAGCCGTGATCAGCCAGGCAAGGTATTCATCTGAATCAAAGCGGTGACTGATCACCCAGATATCTTTATTATTCTGATGTCGAACACCCGTGATCTTTTCACATACCGGGCTGGCCAGCGCCAGATTTTTTTCCGTAACCGCTCCATCGCCTTCCTCCTGTTCCATATCAACTATGGAATAATGCAGTCCATCCCGGCTACCTTCAACAGCCACCGTGAAGATGTAATATTGATTTTTATTCCCCGGATGTGGTATGATAACCGAGGATTGTGTACTGCTGTTATGTCCTTTCAAACTGCGGCCATTCTCCATAACCAAATGGCGTTTGTTCCATACCGTACGCCCGTCAGTATAAAAGAGGAGTTTGCCGTCGGAGTCGCTGATACTGGCACAACCTTCCCATTGATTGATCTTTCCAGGCTGGAATTCGGGTTTTCCTCCATTAAACTGAAGCCCGGCCCCATAACCAAAGAACCAGTTAGATGCTTCCTGCTGACCATACGCAGCAGCAGTGATACACCATAAAACAAAGAATGCGATTACATTTAATTTCATAAACTACATGGCTAAACGATCCGGAGCGTAATCTTCAGCAGGGGACAGATAAGTGGAAATTCAATTCCGGTTTGCGAATTTAATATTATAAAGCTTTATAGCATCCGGAATTTGATCTAAATCATAAAAAAGGGGCCAGGATAAAAATCCAGCCCCGTTTTAAAATCCAATATCCTATGAAAAACCATTGAGTAGATGGCCAAAGCCATGCCAATCCGATTTTACCTTTAAAAAGCACGGATATTGAAGAAAATTTTCCGTTATCTGGAAGAACCATGCCAGAATGGGAACAATCAGGATTTGAAAACAGAAAATAAGCAATTACATTTATTTCTTTTATACAGGAAGTATTTTCCTGATTAAAATTCCGCTTATGCCCCGGATATACCGGATGATTTCTTTGTGGATGATTGGCCTGCTGTTTAGCTTAGCTGCCAGTGCACAAGTCGGAAGGAAAGCTGTGTTTATCATCGCGGATGGCATTCCGCCTCAACTAATAGAAACGCTTCAATTACCTCATCTGGAGGCGATAAAAGCACAGGGTGCCTATACCCGGGCCTGGGTGGGCGGCATAAAAGGCAGCGCTTCTCAATCACCCACCATTTCCGCGGTTGGGTATAACAGTTTACTTACCGGAACCTGGGCGAACAAACACCGGGTGACCGGAAATTACGGGCCCTCGATCGATTCTATCAATTATGCCTACCCGCATATTTTGAAAATGTATAAACGCGCATACCCGCAAGGTAAAACAGCGGTTTTCTCGACCTGGACCGATAACCGTACCAGGCTGCTGGGCAGTACCGCCCCGGCGCCCTGGCGTTTTGAACCAGATCTGTCTTATGATGGTCTTGAGCTGGATACCCTTAACTTTCCACACGACAGCTCTGGAAAATACATCCAGCGCATCGATTCGGCGGTAACGGCAAAAGCGGCTGAAACCATCCGTGCGCAAGGTCCTGATCTTTCATGGGTATACCTTCAATACACCGATGATGCGGGACATAAATACGGGTATAGCAAACAATTTGATGCAGCCGTTCAGGAGATGGATAAGCAGATCGGCAAACTATGGGAAGCTGTTCAATACCGTCAGCAAAAATTCAATGAAGAGTGGATGGTTATCATCACAACTGATCATGGTCGGGATAGTACCGGCTTTCATCATGGCGGTCAGTCGGATGCTGAACGCAGCACCTGGATCATCATCAATTTACCTGAAGTGAATGAACGCTTCACGCGGCAGCAGCCGGCTATCACCGATATTCTCCCAACATTGCTACGCTGGATGAATATTTCCATTCCGTTATCAGAGCAGCGCGAACTCGATGGCGTATCCTTCATCGGCAAACTCTCCTCTACAGAAGCAAGCGCAATGCTGCTGGATGACAACCTGCAGATCCGGTGGAATGTTCTGGATTCGTCGGGCATGGTCAGGGTTATGATAAATATGGACCCTATAGTTCTGCCGGGTGATGAAGGTCAGTATGTTCAATTAACGGAAGTTCCCGTAAAGCAGGGGTTTATTCGATTAAAACTTCCCCGGAAATATCAATCGCTGAAAATATCCCTGCATTTTCCGCAACATCTGCTCAATATCCGGGCGACTGCTAAATAAGCCATCCTGTTACTAAAAAGAATTCCTGAACTTTACCGTACTCCTGTCAAGCCCTGCTAATATATCAAGTTTAAAATCGGCTGTATGCAGAACATTTCCCGTAAACGATTTTTGGAATATACCGCCCTTGCCGGGGCTTCATCCTTTATTGCCGCTGCGGAACGCCTGGTGCAATCCGGAACACAGCGCCGACTGCGGGTTGGAATCATCGGTTGCGGCAGTGTCAGCAACCAGTATATTCCACACCTGAAAAAATCATCCCTGATTGATATCGTTAGTTTGTGTGATATAAAGCATGAACGCGCGATCCGGCAAAAAACGACTTATGGGTTGAAGGATGCTGAAACCTATCCCAACATTGACAAAATGCTGGCGGGAAATCATTTTGATATGATGATTACCTTAACGGATATGCAGGAACATGGTTGGATCAATAAGCGGGCGCTTGAGGCTGGCCGGCACGTATGGAGCGAAAAACCGATGGCCAATACTTACCAGGAAGGAGCTGACCTGTATACTTTCGCGCAACAGAAAAAACTCCGGCTTTGGGGCGCACCCGCAGTGGTAAATTCACCGCAGTTCGCCTTTATGAGTAAGGCAATACAATCGGGAAAGATCGGTACTGTATCCAGCGCTCATGGGCAATATGGACATACCGGCCCAACCTGGAGCGCGTTTTTCTACGAAGCCGGAGGTGGCAGTATGCCCGACCTTGGCGTTTACAATATGGCTACCTTAACCGGACTGCTTGGACCGGCATTGTCGGTAATGGCTATGACCAGTATCACAAAGCCAAAACGAACCGTAGATGGCAAGGGTGAAATAACGGTAGTGGCTGAAGACAATGCCCATATACTGATGGAACATGAAAATGGGGTTTTAGCGCATGTCATGTGCGGATTCAATTATTATGATCCGCATGGTCATGAAGGCGCGGAACAGACGCTGCATACGATCCAGATTTATGGCGACAAGGGAAATTTACGGTTGATTGGTTACGACTGGGAACCCAATGGCGTTTACCTTGATAATGAAGAACGGCAAAAGACAACTCCGGAAGTAACCGACGCGGAGGGATATGTTTGGCAGGAAGGCGCCACGGTAACGGGTGAAGCGCTTATTGATCAGCGTGAGCCACGCATCAATACAGAACATGCACTGCATGTGCTCGAGATCATAGAAGCTGCCCGAAAATCATCAGAAACAGGGAGGAAAATAACCCTGAAGAGCCGGTTCCCATGGCCTATGGTATAACAGATATTATATTGTTCACCGACCATAAGCATTAGCGGGCTATGCATATACAATATGCAGAAAAATCAATTATTTGATCAAAAGTCGTTCGATTATCGATTAGAATATCAACCATCCTATCCGTACTTACAATTTCACTTCACTGATTTTATTTTTTCTCCACAGCCTGATCACTATAGGTGCTTTCGAATATTTTATCGGCATTGCCGGCCTCAAAACCCTCCCGACGATGTTGCGGCCCAACGGAAGACAGGGGCAGATGGCTGAACTCCGGCAGTACTTTACGTTCAGCGAATTCAACATAACTACCGGCTACGGATAGTTTATTGCCTCCCGGAAATTCTATCTCATTCCATTCGGCCACCGTGCTGCTCTGACATAACAGGCCATCAGCACTGGTCTTGATCTTTCCTCCGGCATCATTGAGTTTTATACCCAGCGACTCCACAAACGCGTTGAAGCGGGGAAGGGAATTGTAACCGTTTCCCAGATTATGAACGCTTATCGTATAATGATTGAGGTAATATCGGTTTAGAATAACCCACGCAGCATACTCACTTTCCTCCATCAACCGGTTATACTCTTCCAGTTCTGGCATTGACCATAAGGGACGATGCAGGTATTCAGTTACAGCTTCTCCATCATTGAGATCAATCTGATCTACGGGATCTTCCGTAATACCTGCGGTATATTTCCTGATGATCGCAACAGCCTCCGGTGAAAGTTCATTCACCCGTAATTCACTGATGAATATCCTGGGATAGTTATCCGAAGGCGGAGCATACCACCAGGCATTCAGCTTTTTTTCTTCAAACGAATAGTAGTCTCTCTTTTTGAACCCATGCCGTAAAAAGATCTTTTCAAATGACGCGATGCCCAGATTCGGAAGCCCCAGTGTTCTAAACGCGATATGATCATTGAGGATCTCCTGCTGAGAACCCACAATCCCCTGTTCAATCATGGCCCGGGTTATTTTCTCAACAGCGGGTACTGAAGCTTTATAACGATTAAAGAGATCCTGTATAAAAAAATCAAGTGCGGATTCGGTAGGATTGAACTGCATGGTATTGTTTAATTGAATAATTGTCCATATGAAGTGTCACGGAATAATTTAAGCGGAATTTCTTCCTGCTTAATAAATCCGGTTGAAGCAAGGTGACCGCCGGAAACCAGCTCCACCACCGCGGCAATACTGGCAGCGGTGGTCCATGAGATTGCCCGCCAGCTGTGACCGTCGATATCCAGGTTTCCATATTTTTTACAGAATTCCTTGCGGAATAATGCGCCATCCGCCATAACACCTTCCGCGGCGGCATATACGATGACCACATCCTCGTCCACCACCGGTTTTGCATTTAGTAACAATTCTTCAAGTTGCTTTTTATTGTTCTTAAGATGGAGTTCATGAATCAGAAAATTCATAAGGTCGCAATGACCGGGATAGCGGATCGTTTTATAATTCAGGGTGTCTACCCTGCCATCATAGGTTTCGCACATTGTACCCAACCCACCCGAAGTATAAAATGCTTCATAAGCCTGACCATCAATCTGAATGGTTTCCTTTCCCTGCAAGGCATTAACCATTTTTCGCTGCCCGTTATGGATCGCTTCAGCATCATTAATATATTCATTTACCACGCCAGCCGCCGACCAGGTAACGGAATAGCCGAGCTGTCCCGAAGGAAATCGCGGCAGCGCTCCTACCCGCATTTCGATGGAACGTATCGTTTCAAAATCTGCTGCAAGGCTTGCTCCGATTATTCCGATATAGCCGGGCGCCAGCCCGCATTGCGGAGCCATCACCGAATTTCCTGAAGCACTCAGGGATCGTATAAAATCAGTGGTGGGCACATCTTCGGTAAGATCAAAGTAATGCACACCATGCTTATGCGCCAGGGCAGCAACCGCCGAATTCAAAAAATAGGGCAAGGCCGAAACGACAGCATCATAGTTCGGAAGAGTTTTTTCTAAAAAATTTTTATCTGAAAGATCATTTGTCAATACCGGGAAGGGCAATTCAAAATCATAATGTGGTTTCTGGCGGTCGGCGCCCACCACTTCGAACTGCCGGCTGAGTAATATGCCCACCAGTGTACCGACTTTTCCAAGTCCGAGAACCAATACATTTTTGATCATGCGAAAAGATTATGCTGACTGCAATGATATACATTTCTCCGACAACATCCGAGGGCGGGTCGGTGAGTGTACATGGGAACAGGTCATAGCATATACGTGCAACAGGTCATTTACTTCCTGTTTTTCAACATGGAAGGACCACTTGAAACTGTTTATGCTTTCGAAATTCCTCCGACTATTTAGCCGGCTGAAGATGTTTTAGCAAAAAATCCGCGGTAGCCTTGTTCACCTTCACCTGGTTGTTGTATTTCATCCAGTGGTGGGTTTCATCCGGTATCATCAGGCTTTCAAAGGGCATGCCCCGCTGTTCGAAACGGCGGATAATGTCTGTCGTTTCATTGACATTCACGTTCGCATCATCATCACCGTGAATAAATAAGACCGGGGAGGTCCATTTATCCAGCCATGCAATCGGTGAAGACTCCCAGATCAGTTGCTTTGCCAGATCAGCATCCGGAGCAGCTTCGCCACTGACATCAGGATAGCGGTCGGTATGATTATGAACCCCATGAATATCCACCCCTGCGGCAAATAATTCTGAATCTTTACCCAGGGCCATTGCGGTTAAAAAACCTCCATAGGAACCGCCATATATACCGATGCGGGAGGCATCCACCTCCGGCCTTGCGGCAAGCCATTCGCCCGCGGCTTTTATATCCTGGTATTCGGAAGCGCCATAGATATAGGTATTTTTCGGACGGTGAAATTCAAACCCATAACCAATCCCAAGCCGGTAGTTAACACTTAACACCACAAACCCTTTACTGGCCAGGTATTGATTCATCGCATAGGTATTCGAGTAATAGTCGCCATAATGCCAGCCCAGCAACATCTGGCGCTGAGGCCCGCCGTGCACAAAAACAATTGCCGGCTTCTTACCCGCGCCCTGTTTCGGACTAAACAACTGCCCATACACCATCATACCATCCGGTGCACGGAACTGAACTGCTGTTGGCTCAACCAGTTGTTGTGATGGGAAAGCGGCAGGAATAAGTACCTCACCGGGAAGTGTAAACGTTTTTGCCTGTGCATTCATTTTTGCCAGTACTGCCGGCCGTTTGGCATCAGCGCTGAAAAACAGGAACGTTTGACCATCACCGGTAATTACGGGAAAACTTTCAATACCTTTTCCGGGTGTTAAGATGCTCATGGCAGGCCGGTCGACCGGAATTTTCACGATATGCCGGCGGTCAATATCATCTTTATCGGGGCCTGTATTGGCACTGGCCACAAAATATTGCTGATCTGGTGAGAGGCGGATATGTTCCAGCATAAAATTACCGCGCGTCAGTTGCAGTAGCTGACCACCTGAGGCAGGTATTGCATACAAATGTGGCCATCCATCTTTATAGGAGGTAAAAACAATGCGGTCGCCTTTAACCCAGTGCAGGTTATAACGTCCATGAACAGACGGCGTTTGGCCCCGCAGGGTTCGTGGCGATGACCAGATTAATTTCTCCTTAGGCTGATTCAGGTCGGCCACATAAATATCCCAGGGATCGGGCTGCTGGCTGGTAAGGGAGTCGGGTTTTCCGCCGGCAGCAGGTTTACGGATAAAAACGATCCGCCGGCTGTCGGGAGCCCATTCCGGCGCCTGATCACGGGCAAAAGAAGGAGCTATCCATTGAACAGGTGTCAGGCTATCACTATATACACCGATAAACGAATGCGCACCCCTTGAGGATACAAACAACATGCGCTGTCCATCCGGGGACCATCGATGCGATCCATTTCTGCCGCGCGCGTAAAAAAATTGCTTTGCCCGCTCGGAACCATCTGCCGGCACCCGCCAGATCTGACCATTGCGCAGGAAAGCGATCATTATAGATACAGGTGATAGCTGCGGGTTATCGCCTTCACCAAGTGAAATCACCTTACCGCCATCAAAGGGAATACTGTACAACTGAACTGTTGGCGCCACCGGACTGCTTGCCGGGTTTCTGGGAGTTGAACCGCCCGACCCGCCATGATCTCCTCCACGAACAAATACCACCCACCTGCCATCAGAACTTATTGACAGGCTGGTAATTTCCTGACCCTCATCCTGATCGTAATTCGTCAGCTTCCGTGGCTTGAAGTCAGGCCCTTCCGCAACATAAATATTACGCTTACCCTGTTCATTAACCGTAAATGCGATACGCGTTCCAGATGAGGAAGCGGTAAGTTCTCCGGGAAATGGATAAGATGTTATGGCTTCCATGGAGAAATCCTGAGCCATCAGGGGCTGCAAAAAGACAAGAAATAATAAGGGAAGAATACGTAAATACTTCATAATATAAAATTGAACAGTAATTTGTGGTGATCTTCTGGCAGCTAACCCGGTTCTACATTCAGCAGGTTCGATATTAAGCAAAAATCCTGACTTGAACCGGCCGGAATACTGTTTGGTTATCCGCCTGTACTGACTTAATATTGATAAACAACAAACCACTGCGCATATGAAACGCATTACGGCGCTTCCCCTGATGATTATGTTCTTATTGGCTGGCTGCTATCCTTCACGCACGGGCAACAGCAGCAAATCATCGTTCAACCAAAATAAAGTCATAGCGCATCGTGGAGCCTGGAAAAATACCGGCACTCCACAGAATTCCATGGCTTCGCTGGAACACGCGTTTCGCCTGGGCTGCGAAGGAACCGAATTTGATATCCGGATGACAGCAGATGACATTTTGGTTTTGAATCATGATCCGCATTACCAGGGACTGGAAGTAGAAAAATCCACCTACGAACAACTTAAAGCCATCCCCCTAAAAAACGGCGAAGCCATACCCTTACTGGAAGATATTCTACGACGCGGCATGCAACAGCAAACCACAAAGCTGGTGGCAGAGATCAAACCTTCGCCCGCAGGAAAAGAACGATCGCTGCTGATGGCCAACAAAGTTGTTGACCTGGTACAGCAATTAAAAGCAGATCCCTGGATGGTGTATATCAGCTTTGATTATGATATCCTGCTCGAAATCAAAAAACGCATCCCCGACGCTCCGGTACAATACCTCAATGGAAATGTTGATCCGCTGAAACTGAAAGCTGATGGTATGGATGCCGATTATAACCAGAGTGTTTTTCAAAAAGACACTACATGGATCAGGCGGGCACATGCCGCGGGTATTATTGTGAATGCCTGGACGGTGAATGATTCTACTGTAATGGAAACTTTTCTTCGTCAGGGAATGGATTTGATCACTACCGATGAACCTGAAATGCTGCTTCGACGGGTAAAGGCCCTTAACGCCCGGCAATCGGAAAATAATTCCGTATTGATTCAGCCGGTGATAAATCCTTTGGCTCAATAAACTATTAAGTATGATTATTGCCACCTATAATGTGAATGGAATTAACGGCAGGCTGCCGGTCTTACTGCGG
>JAEYRC010000069.1 GCA_023409675.1 Bacteroidota bacterium | reverse complement strand
TTGTAACTGCGCCACTCACGCTACCGGTTAATTTTCTTCCCGAATCGCTGCTGTACAGGAAGCTTTCAGCAATCAATGATCGCATCCTGTTCAGGCTTATCCGGAAAATTATTCAGGAGCATAAGTTACGCAGGTTCATTTTCATCAATTTTTTTGACCCCTTCTTTTGCCGCGGCTTTCCCGACGATATCCGCCCGCTGTTATCGGTGTATCAGTCTATGGATGATATCGCGGAAGTGTCCTATACCCGAAAGCATGGCATGCGACTGGAAAAGGAGATCATCCGGAGCTCGGATTTTACGCTCTGTACTTCCCGTCAGCTTACCCGTATGCATGGCGCATCTTCTCCTCATGTGCACTATCATCCCAACGGAGCTGCGACAGAACTCTTTGAACAGGCATTGGATCCTAAACTAGAGGTTCCCGGTGAACTTAACGGTATTGTACAATCGATCATTGGATTTACGGGAAGTATCGATTACCGGTCGGATGGCCTGCTGTTGGAAGCCCTGGTTCGGCATTTCAGCGAAGCAATAATTTGTTTTGTAGGCCCGGTATTGGATCATGAGCTGGCCGCCCGCTTGAAAAAATATCCAAATGTTCTGTTCACGGGGCCCCGCAAACTTGAAGAATTGCCGGCATATTTAAAAAGCTTCAGTTGTACGATAATACCCTATGCCTGTAATAAGCTGACCTCAAGTATCTATCCCTTAAAAATAAATGAATACCTGGCCGCTGGAAAACCGGTGGTATCGACCCGCTTCTCGGAGGACATCGAAAATTTCTCTCCGGTAATTTATCTCGCTGCATCGCATGCCGAATTTATTGCCTTAACGGAAAAGGCTATATCGGACGACAATAAGGATCTTCAGCAGATCAGAACGGCATTTGCCCGTAAGAACAACTGGCAAAACCGGGTGGAAGCATTCTGGGAAATCGCCCGGCAATACCTGCCCCCTGATGACACTGTTGATGCGTGAAATGGATTCAACGGATAATTTTCAAGAATAAGACATACGCGCATCTGGTAAACTTTCGGTACATATTAAGTGTTTCTATATAAAGAATTCAGGTTTTGGAGAGGGGTGACCTGAAATTCCTCCATTTAGCTTAACTTAATATGCCAACTCCTTCTCTTACATGATTACCAGAGATTTGACATTCAGATTTCTGCCTGACTATGCGGGCTTCCTTCTCGAAAACCACTTTGAGGACTTTTACTGTCGTTATATTACCCTCGCCGCTTCCCTGGAAATTCCCTTCCTGGAAATTGTACAGCATATGGATACAGAGGAGAAACACCGCATGCTGAAGGCAGGCTTAGAAAAATTGCTGCGACAACTATCCATAAACCAGGCAGATGAATACATTCGTACCATACTGGAAGCATGGCATCAGAACCGGTTGAATGTGCTGGATTCTGCAGAAATCGCCGTGTCCGATGTAAAACGCTATAATTATTCGGTTAAAGCGGCAATGGTTGCTATGATTCAGTTTTATTCGACTGATTTAAGCCGAACGATTAAGTGCATACAGGAAATGGACCTTTTTTTTATGACCCTCGAAGAATCGGCGTTGAATTTATGTATGAAACTTTATGAAGGTCGGGTGGCAGTTTTGCTTGAAGCTGAACAGGAGTCGGGATTACGGGTGAAAGAGCGCGAGCGCCAGTTGCTGGAAGCCCAGGAACTTGGGGGCATGGGAAGTTTTGACTGGGACCTGACCACCGGTATCAATGAAGTAACGCCGCAGCTTGAAAAAATACTGGGTGTACAGAATGGAAGCAGCCTGTCAGCATTGTTCAAAAGTGTTCATCCCGAAGATATTGTGCGGGTTAAAAGAACACTTGATGAGGCCATCAGCAGCAATGGCAGTTTCGATGTGGATTTCCGGATCATGATCAATGGCGCGGAAAAACTGCTTTGGTCGAGAGGCATTGTTTTCTCCAGCAATGGAAAACCATCTTCGCTTCGCGGAACATTGATCGATGTTACGGAGAAACATCAGTTGATGGCGAGATTCAGTCAGAGCGAAGCGTTATACAAAGAAGCTCAGAGACTGGCTTCACTGGGTAATTGGACCTGGGATTTTATTACCGGAAAACTTTTCTGGAGTGAAGAGTTGTACAACATATTCGGTATCGAGCCTTTTTCGGAAGATATGGACTTTGAAAAACTTCAGGAATATATTCATCCCGACGATCGGGAAATGCGTATGCTGGCGATTAATCAGGCCATCGAATCACATCAGAGCTATTCAATTTATTACAGGATAATTCAGAAGAATGGGGTGGAAAAAATCCTGCTGTCGCGCGGGAGCGCCAGTTATAATGAACAGGGGCAACCCATTCGGCTGATCGGTACGGCCCAGGATGTAACCGCCCAGATGACCACTAAAAAAATGCTGGCCGAGCAGCAGGCATTCATTAAAAAAATCGCGGATGCCACCCCGGCGATCATCACCACCTATGATGTTCACGCCAGGCGGTTTGGATTCATCAGCCACGGTATTGAATTGCTGCTGGGCTATCGCCAGGATTTGCTTTCATCGACTGGCGTTGAATTTCTTATCGGTAACATACATCCGGAAGACCTTAAAAACGTACTCGAGCAGTTTAATGGCGCCATCAGCACGATGAATCAGTCGGAAGGAGAAGACCAGCTCCTTGAAGTGAAGTTCCGCATTAAAAATGCTGATGGAAATTACCGCTGGATGAATTGTTTCGGAACGATATTCGATCGCAATGAGCGCGGAAAGGTGAATCAGATTCTGACGATCGCATTTGATAATACGGTTCAGGTTGAGGCGGAAAATAAAATTTTGCAGCAAACCCTTGAATTGCAGCAGTCGAATGCCAACCTGGAAGAATTTGCCCATGTCGCCAGCCACGATCTGAAAGAACCCCTCCGGAAGATTTCCAACTTTGCCGACCGGCTGCAGTCGTTTTCGGAGCTATTACCCGATAACGGTCGCGATTACCTGAAAAAAATCATCGACTCCGGCTTGCGTATGCAGGTGGTGGTCGATGA
>JAEYRC010000003.1 GCA_023409675.1 Bacteroidota bacterium | reverse complement strand
TCCGTATATTTAAGAAAACAGGATTAAAGATGAACCGGACAACCAGAAGAAACTTTATCCGCGGACTGGCTATTACAACCGGTGCCGCGGCGTTGAGCAATCCGTTTACAGTTTCAGGGCAAAAGCCGACTCGGAAACTGGGTATCGCATTGGTTGGATTAGGCAGCTATTCAAACGGTCAGCTCGCGCCTGCCCTGCAGCAAACCGATTCATGCTATCTCGCCGGAATTGTTACCGGCACCCCATCAAAAGCGAAAGCATGGTCTGAAAAATATTCTATCCCGCAAAAAAACATTTACAATTACGACAACTTTGATACGATAGCTGATAATCCCGACATCGACATCGTATACGTAGTGCTGCCGATTTCAATGCATAAGGAATTCACCATCCGCGCGGCAAAAGCCGGTAAACATGTTATCTGCGAAAAGCCTATGGCAATGAACGCGATGGAATGCCGGGAAATGATTGAGGCCTGCAAAAAGGTCGGGCGGCAGCTATCCATCGGCTACCGGCTGCATTTTGAACCCTATAATATGGAGATGATGCGGCTCGGTCAGCAGCAAGTCTATGGAAAGGTAAACCTGGTGTCTACGGAAAATGGTTTCTATTATGGGGGCGACCCTTCAGCATGGCGATTGAAGAAGGACATGGCCGGCGGTGGCGGACTGATGGATATGGGTGTATATGCGGTTCAGGGTGCCCGTTATGTAATTGGTGAAGAACCGGTATTTGTTACCGCCCGTGAAGAAAAAACCCGGCCCGAATTATTTCGGGAAGTAGATGAATCGGTATTTTGGGAATTGGAGTTTCCGGGTGGCGCTACCTCCAAAGGTATGTCGAGCTATAACAAAAATGTCAGCCGACTCCATGCGCAGGCCAAAAACGGATGGTTTGAAATTAGTCCGGCTTATGGATATGGCGGGCAGCAGGGTCGCACACATCTGGGGCCAATGAAGCTGCCACATATTAATCAGCAGGCCCGTCAAATGGATGATTTCGCGAAATGCGTCAGCAATGGAAGCCCAACCAGAGTTCCTGGAGAAATGGGTTTGAACGATATGCTGGTAATTGATGCTATCTACCGAAGTCTGAAGTCAGGAAAACGGGAAGCTATTCTGAAAGCCTGATCACTGGCACCCAAGTATTTCGCAAAGCCTGGTCTGTAATTCCTGCCCCCGAAGATTTTTAGCCACTATCTTTCCATCGGGATCAATAAGATAATTCTGCGGAATGGATTGTACCCGGTACTGAACGGCAACCGCGTTGTTCCAGAATTTCAGGTCGCTTAGTTGGGTCCAGTTCAGCTTATCTTCTTTAATGGCGCTGAGCCACGCATTACGGTCACGGTCAAGCGAAATTCCCAGAACTGTAAAGTTTTTATCTTTAAAACGCTGAAATGCTTCAACCACATTGGGGTTTTCATCGCGGCATGGTCCGCACCAGCTTGCCCAGAAATCGATCAAAACATACTTACCTTTAAAAGCGCTTAATGCAATATCGTTACCCGCGGTATCCTGCTGTATGAAATCGGGTGCCGCGGAACCAACAGCGCCTATGAGCGCGTCACTGATCTGACCGGCAAGGATTTTTCCGTAAAAACTATTTTGGACCGGTTGCGTAAGCTTCTCATACTGCTTTTGCAAAGCCATGGCATCATCCTGCAATTCACTGGTGACCAGCAGCATAAAAGCGCCCATGGGTGAGTGTGTATGCTCTTGCAGAAACTGATTGATGGCGGTCAGTATTTTTTCACGCTGTGTATTATATGACGCAAATAATTTTTGTTTTTCAGGGTCCGTATCGGGAGTCGACTGTAGCTTCCGGGTATAATTACCCAATTCCTGAAAAAGCGGATTAAAGATTTTTTGAAATTTTAAAAACTGCTCCTGCGTTTCAGAACCTTTATAGGTAAACCCTTCAATATTCTCCACATCACCGCTCAATTCAATTTGAGCATTATTAAGAAAGACAACTGTTTTTTTGGAAACGCCAGCAAAATTCAGGTGGTACAGATTGGGTTCGGGCAAACTGCCATTCAATATAAATCGTCCGTTGGAAACGGTTGCAACAGCAAGCGTATCATCGGGATTATTGACATCGGAAAGTGATACAACCGTATTGTCTTTAAGTCCGGAAACCGTGGCATTAATGGAAAATTTTCCGGGACCGTTCTGTGCGATGACGAATGCAGGTAAGACAAGCAACAATAGCAGGAAACGTTTCATAAGGGATTATTTATTATGCCGCTGCTGCAGCACATCGATTACTCCTTGCAAATTATGGCCTTTTACGTTAAGCAAAAGTAAATAATGAAACAGCAGGTCCGCTGCTTCATTGATAAAACGTGTATCATCATCATCCTTGGCTTCTATAACCAGCTCAACGGCCTCTTCCCCAACCTTTTGAGCAACTTTATTGATTCCACTGTTGATCAGATCACGTACATAGGATTTTCCTTCAACCGACTTTTTCCGGATCTCAATAAGTTCTTCCAGGTAAAATAAAAAATTTTCACCATGATTGGGCTCACTCCAGCAGGTATCAGCACCGGTATGACAAACAGGGCCTTCAGGACGCACTTTGATCAGCAGGGTGTCGGCATCGCAATCGGCGGCAATTTCTTTTACCATCAGAAAATTGCCACTTTCTTCTCCCTTAGTCCAGAGTCGTTGTTTACTGCGCGAATAGAATGTAACCTTTCCTTCAGCCATTGTTTTCTCTACGGCGGCAGCATTCATATAGCCCAGCATGAGCACTTTATGCGTTTTATAGTCCTGGATTACCGCGGGGACAAGCCCATCCGGCGACTTTTTAAAATCAATTGTCATAATGATTATTTTGGTCCTTTTGTTTCAACCCGCTGGTCGCGGGAAGAGCGGGCCGATGGTTCCCTGACCTGGTTTATGATGGTATCCTGTTTACTTTGAAATTTTTCGCGTCGTTGCTGTTTACGGCGTTCACTTTTTTTCTGCATCCTCAGCAGAAGATAGAGTGCCACAATTATGATTACAATTATCAGGATGATCATTTCCATGCTCATAGTTAACAGTTAAATCCGAACGGGTATATTCCTCTCCTGCAAATATCGCTTCAATACGGGAATACTGATTTCCTTGAAATGAAAAATGCTGGCCGCCAGTGCCGCATCAGCTCCGGCTTCAAAGATATCAGCGAAATGAGCGGTATTTCCTCCCCCACCCGATGCAATGACGGGGATATTGAGGGTTCGCGCCAGGTAGCCGGTGATATCTGTGGCAAAACCTGCTTTCGTGCCATCATGGTTCATGGATGTCAGTAAAAGTTCGCCAGCGCCCAGTTCAACTGCTTTTTCAGCCCAGTCAATACATCTCGTTTCCGTTTTGGTACGTCCTCCATTCAGGTACACATACCATTCACCGTCTTCTTCCCGGCGGGTATCAATAGCCACCACGACACACTGACTTCCAAAGGCTCCGGAAAGTTCACGGATAAGTTCCGGACGCAGAAATGCCGCCGTATTCACCGATATTTTATCCGCGCCGTGCTGGAGTAAAACACGAACATCTTCGATCGTACTGATTCCACCCCCAACCGTAAATGGTATATTGATATGATGCGCGATTTTATTAACCAGGGAAGCCAGCGTTTTACGCTTTTCCACTGTTGCGGAAATGTCCAGGAAAACCAGTTCATCGGCTCCCTGTGCCGCATACAACTGCCCCAGTTCAACCGGATCTCCGGCATCCCGGAGGTCGAGAAAGTTTACCCCTTTAACAGTGCGGCCGTCTTTTATATCCAGGCAGGGAATAATTCGTTTGGTAAGCATGTTTAAGTTTAAAGTTCCTGATTGCTGAACGCCTCCAGTTCTTTCAGGCGTATTTTATTTTCATAAATTGCTTTGCCGACAATGGCTGCCCGGCATCCCACGGCCTTAAGTTCATGCAGATCATTGATGGATGACACCCCACCACTGGCAATAAAAAACAGCGAAGGAAAACGTTGCACGATCGTGGTATAAAGTTCTAAGGAAGGGCCTTCGAGCAATCCATCCTTACTGATATCCGTACAGAAAATCTGGCGCATGCCCAGCGACTCATATGTTGAGATAAAATCAAGAACAGGAACAGTGGTTTGTTCCGCCCAACCGCTAATGGCCAACTTGCCATCTTTTACATCGGCGCCGAGCATGAATTTTTCAACCCCATATGAGGTAAGCCATGACTTGAAAAGTTTTTCATCTTTAACTGCCAAACTTCCAACAGTAGCCCATTTCGCACCACTGTTAAAGATGATGGTAAGATCCTCATCTGTTTTAATGCCTCCTCCAAAATCAATTTGCAGGATGGTTTTAGCAGCAAGTTTTTCCAGCACCTTCCAGTTCTTTACGCTTCCCTGCCGGGCACCGTCCAAATCTACGAGGTGTACCCGCTCAAGCCCGGCATCCTGAAATTGCAGTGCCACTTCCAGCGAGTTTTCATTATAGACTTTTTTCTGGCTGAAATCACCTTTGGTCAGTCGTACACATTTGCCATCGATAATATCAATAGCGGGAATAATCTGCATTTTTGTAATTCGTTTATTTAAGCATTAAAAAGTTCTTCAGGATCTGTTCTCCGGTAACCGCGCTTTTTTCCGGATGAAACTGTACGCCATAAAAATTATCTTTTTGAAGCGCCGCGCTATAGGGCTGTATATAATCGGTTACGGCAATGGTGTGCTCACCCAATCCTGCATAATAGGAATGCACCAGATAGATATAGGCATGCTCATCAATTCCACTGAATAATGGTCCTTTGAGTTCGGTGATGGTATTCCATCCGATCTGAGGCACTTTAAATTGATTGGAACCGGCGGGTGGCGTAAAGCGGCTGACCCGTTCATTGAATATTCCTATACAGGACGTATCATTCTCTTCACTGTATGAACACAGCAGTTGCATGCCCAGGCATATTCCGAGTACCGGTTGCCGTAAGCCGGCAATCACCTTATCGAGATTGCGCTCTTTTAAATAATTCATCGCGGTACTGGCTTCTCCAACTCCCGGAAAAATCACCTTATCGGCAGCACGGATCTCATCCGGGTCATCGGAAACTTTGGCGGAGGAGCCAATCCGTTCAAGAGCATACAAAACGGATTGGATATTGCCGGCATTATACTGTACTATGATGGTATTCATCTTGGTTATTTTCAGGTTCCTTTTACCGATGCGATAAATGCGCGGGTAGCTTCCCGGGGAGACTTACTCCGGTCCAGTTCCCTGATATAGGCCGAACCGATTATCGCTCCGGAAGCATAGGCGCATGCGGTATCAAAACTGTTTTTATCTTTTATCCCAAAGCCGATCAACACCGGATTTCGAAGTTGCATTTTTTCCAGCCGCTGAAAGTAATTGGTATTGGCCTGTACGCTCAGATCGCCTCCTGTAGTGGAAGAAGAAGATACAGCATAGATGAAGCCGGTACTGGCGTTGTCGAGTTGCCGGATCCGATCCGCTGAGGGTTCAGGTGTAATTAAAAAGATGAAATCCAGCTCGTATTCTTTTACAATCCGCGCATATTCCTGTTCAAATTCATACAACGGCAGATCAGGCAGGATCAGGCCATCGACTCCTGCTGCAGTCACATCGCGACAAAACCGTTCAAAACCGTATTGCAGCACCGGGTTCATATAACCCGTAAGCACAACCGGGATGGTAATTGATTGACGCATATCCTTAAGCTGTTCAATGAGAACGGCGATAGACATGCCGTTTTCAAGTGCCCGTGATCCGCTTGCCTGAATTACGGGTCCATCAGCCAGCGGGTCGCTGTATGGAATGCCAAGTTCGATAATATCCGCGCCACTTTCCTGTAGCGCCTCCATGATCTCCAGCGTACTGTTTAAATGGGGATAGCCTGCTGTGCAGTATACATTCAGTATACCCTTCTTCTTCTGTTTAAACAGGTTATTCAGTCTGCTCATTTCTACTATTATTTCAATGTTCCTTTAGATTGATCGTCTTTCATATCCATAACCTGCATATATGTAGCCATATCCTTGTCGCCGCGGCCACTCAGGCAAACAATTACCACATCACTTGCATTGAGTTTCAGTTCTTTCAGCGCATGCAGCGCATGAGCAGATTCCAGGGCCGGAATAATTCCTTCAGCAGCGGCAAGTTCAAAGGCCGCGTCAAGTGCCTGCTCGTCGGTTGCATGCAGAAAACGTGCTCTGCCGGTTTCCGCAAGATGTGCATGCATAGGGCCGATACCAGGATAGTCAAGTCCGGCAGAAATACTGTGGGGTTCCACCACCTGCCCGTCAGGAGTTTGCATAACCAGGCTCATCGAACCATGCAAAATACCCTTACGTCCCAGGAAAGTCGTGGCGGCACTTCTGCCGCTTTGCACCCCATGGCCTGCCGCCTCCACCGCTACAAGTTGCACTGTTTCTTCTTCTAAATAATGATAGAAAGCCCCGGCAGCATTACTGCCACCACCAACACAGGCTATGACATAATCGGGCAATTCCCTTCCTTCTTTTGCTGCCAGTTGCTGGCGCATCTCTTTGCTGATAACGCTTTGAAACCGCGCTACCATATCAGGATATGGATGCGGTCCTACTACACTTCCGATGATATAAAATGTATCGGAAGGATTGTTGATCCAGTCGCGAATAGCTTCATTGGTGGCATCTTTCAGCGTTTTGCTTCCACTGGTGGCCGGAATAACTTTAGCCCCCAGCATTTTCATGCGGGCTACGTTGGGCGCCTGCCGTTCAATATCTTTCTCTCCCATATATACAATACACTCCAGTCCTTTCAATGCGCAAACGGTTGCCGTGGCCACCCCATGCTGACCTGCGCCTGTTTCGGCAATAATACGTTTCTTACCCATTCGTTCTGCCAAAAGAATCTGACCGATGGTATTGTTAATTTTATGCGCTCCCGTATGGCACAGATCTTCGCGCTTGAGATATACTTTTGCGCCGGCCTGTTCGCTAAGGCGGCGGGCATAATACAGGGGCGTTGGCCGCCCGACATAATCTCTCAGAAGTTCTTCAAAGTCTGCAATGAATGATTCATCATCAAATACTGCCTGATAGGCCTGCTGCAGATCTTCAATATTCTTATGCAGCATTTCCGGTATATAAGCGCCACCGAAATTGCCATAATAACCATGCTCATCAGGCTTACTGTATTTTATATTGTGTTGCATTTTAATGATTTATTGTTCCCGAACAGAACGGATGAATTGTTCAACCCGTTCCATATCCTTAATTCCGGGAGCGGTTTCAAACTTACTGTTGATATCTATCGCGAAAAGGTCGCTGGCTACCGGCTCCTGCGAAAATTCCCTGAGGCGGTCTTCATCACCGGGTTCAATTCCTCCGCTCAGAAAAAAAGGTTTTCCGATGCGGTGTGGCAAAAGTGTTTCCCAGTCAAATTTCTTTCCGGTGCCGCCATAACCTGCACCCATCGTATCAAACATGAACATATCACATGAATCGTGGTATGATTTGATGATCCATTCAATATTATCATTATCCGAAACCCGGAATGCTTTCACTACAGAAACATAGTCGGCAATTCGCTCGCAGGTTCGCGGAGTTTCATCGCCATGCAACTGCACCATCTGCAACCTGCACTGATCTACCATGGCAAGCACTTCTTCTATTGACGCGTTTACAAATACACCCACTTTGTTGATGCTGTTTTCTTTCCGGATCTGACTGACAGACAGATTTCTGAATACATAGCGAGGTGATTTCGGATAGAAGATCATTCCGGCAAAGGTGGCGCCTGTACCGGGTAATTGCTGTAGCTGATCAAGTTGTGTTATACCGCAAACTTTAACTCGCATGGTTAAGCGTTTTACAACCATCCTGAACTGTATCAGGAGGAAGAGGTTGATGATAATGATTCAACGAACCTGGCAAACGCAATCGCCGGATCTTCAGCTTTCATGAAATTTTCGCCGATCAGAAAACCGCTGAAGCCGTTGTTTTTCAATAAGGCAATATGTTCAGCGGTCTGAATACCGCTTTCCGAAATCTTAATTTTCTGCACGGGTATCCGGGGTGACAGTTGTACAGAAGTATGTAAATCTACTACAAAAGTTTTCAGATCCCGGTTATTTACCCCTACGATATCCACCGCATCACAAATATGATTCAATTCTGAATCATTGTGAATTTCCAATAACACCTCCAGTTGGTATGATTTAGCGCATTCTGCCAGTTCAAGAACCTGAGCCGGACTCAGGTTGGCGGCAATCAGCAGGATAATATCGGCCCCATGGGCTTTGGCTTCTATGATCTGGTATTCATCAATGATAAAATCTTTTCGTAGGATCGGAAGATCAGGCGCCACCTTACGGGCGGTTCTAAGGTCTTCCAGGCTGCCATTGAAAAATTCCTGATCCGTCAGAACAGATACAGCCGCGGCCCCGGAATTCCGGTATGCCTCTACCACCGTTGCTGTGGTGGCCGTAGAATTTATTATTCCACGTGACGGTGATGCCCGTTTATATTCTGCTATGATGCCGGTAGTATCAGGACGCATCAGTTCCCTGACCAGGGAATTACCCTGCCGGCTGAAAGCTGGCATTTCCTTTAGCTGCTGAATGGATACAGCTTTCTTGGCCTGCCCAACCTCAATATGTTTGTGTTGAATTATACGTTCAAGGATATTCATCATTGCCGGTTTATTTCAATAAGTTTGGTTAATGCTTGTTCAGCCTTTCCCGATTCCAGACTTTCTACTGCCGCATGATAGGCATCATTATAGGATTGGTAATGGCCGGAATTGAACAATGCAATCGCGGCATTGGCTAATACCACCGCGTTCTGCGACCAGCTACCCTTGCCGGCGATGATCGAACTGAACAACTTTGCAGCTTCCCGGGTCGTTTGCCCACCATGAATATCCTGCGGACTTACAAGACGCTTGCCGAGCTCTATGGCAGAAAATATCCGCTCTCCATTGCGCGTAATAACTTTTGTATCGTTGGTAAGGGAAATTTCATCATAGCCATCCAGGCTATGCAATAATGTGAATGTTGCATCAGTTTGCTGAAGCAGGTAATTATAGATCCGCGCCATCTCCAGGTTATACACGCCGATTACCTGAAACTTTGGTTTTGCAGGATTCACCAATGGCCCCAGCATATTGAAGAATGACCGAATGCCCAGGTTTTTACGGATAGGCCCAACCGCTTTTAAAGCCGGGTGAAATAAAGGGGCATGCAGAAAACAGATCCCCGCGCCATCAAGTTCTTTCTGAAGAACCGCATTGTCATTTCTGAAAACATAGCCCAGTTCTTCCATTACATTCGAAGCACCACTGATGGTTGATGCGCCATAATTACCATGCTTCACCACCTTATGTCCGGCGCCGGCAATAATAAAACAAGCCAGCGTTGAAATGTTAAAGGTGTTCTTTCCATCGCCCCCCGTACCTACAATATCCGTAAACTCATCTCCTTCAAACTTCAGGGGTACACATAGTTCCAGCAGGGCATCTCGAAAACCTTCCAGTTCACTGATGGTGATGGTGCGCATCATATATACGGTGATGAACGCCGTAACCTCACTGTCGTTGTATTGTCCGCGTGATATGTTGATCAGCACCTCCCGCGACTGTTTACGGGTTAAGGTTTTATGTTCAAATAAATAGGTCAGAATTTTTTTCATGTGCTGGTATTCGGCTGATAAAAATTATTTGGTTAACCAGTTCTTTAAAATCTGTTCTCCTGAAGGAGTCAGTACACTTTCGGGATGAAACTGCACGCCTTCTACATCATAGGTGTCATGCCGTAAACCCATTATCCAACCTTCCCCATCGGTTGCGGTGATGTGTAAACACTGCGGCAGCGAACTTTTATCCACTACCCAGCTATGGTAGCGGCCCACATCTAAACGATCCGGCAGTGAGGCATACAGAGAGGATGAATTTTTCGCGGCTTCAGCGCTAAGCGTTATAGGAGTTGCTACGCCATGATATACTTTGGATAAATTCGTCAGATTTCCCCCAAAGGCTTCGCCGATGGCCTGATGACCAAGGCAAACTCCAAGGATCGATTTGGATGCGGCATATTCCTTTATCAGGGGAATAAGAATTCCTGCATCCTTTGGCAGACCAGGCCCCGGAGATAAAATGATCTTATCATACTCCGCGATCTTTTCCATAGCGATCTGATCATTCCTGAATACGTCAACCTTGGTATGAATGATTTTTTCCACCAGGTGAACCAAATTGTATGTAAAGGAGTCGTAATTATCAAAAACAAGAATTTTCATATCCTTTATAATTTCACTGTCCAATGGCCTCCGCGAGCACGATGGCTTTTTTCAGCGCGTTTAGTTTATTGTTGACTTCCTGCAATTCCATTTCGGGGTCGCTGGCCACCACTACTCCAGCACCAGCCTGGCAGGTGAGCGTATTGTTGCGGCTTAAGAAACTTCTGATCATAATGGCCTGGTTGCAACGGCCATCGAAGCCCATGAATCCTATCGCACCACCATAATAACCCCGGCTTACCGGCTCAATTGAATCGATGAGTTCCATAGCCTTGATCTTTGGCGCGCCACTGAGCGTTCCTGCAGGAA
This sequence comes from Bacteroidota bacterium, assembly GCA_023409675.1. GTDB lineage: Bacteria > Bacteroidota > Bacteroidia > Chitinophagales > Chitinophagaceae > Flavitalea. The sequence continues at coordinate 2,648 of JAEYRC010000003.1, read as the reverse complement.
AGGTTTTTGCCAGCATCTCAAACGCATTGTAGGGGCTTTTTAATTTACCCCGCACTTCACTGACCAGGTGGATGACGTGCGAATAATACTGCACTTCCCGGAACCGGGCAACCTCCACCTGATCGCATAAGCGGCTAAGGTCATTGCGCGCCAGATCGACCAGCATAACATGTTCAGCATTTTCTTTCGTGTAGGCAAGCAGTTTCTGCGTCATCTGCTGGTCCATTTCCTGATCGCCGGAGCGCTTAAACGTTCCGGCAATAGGATGTACAATAGCAGTATTGCCATCAATGATCAGTTGCGCTTCAGGCGATGAGCCCATCAGTTTATAATCGCCATAATCAAAATAAAATAAATAAGGTGATGGATTGATACTTCGCAAAGCCCGGTACACATTGAAGTCGTCACCGGTATAGCGCTGATTGAACTGCCGGCTGAGCACAATCTGAAAAACATTCCCAACCTTACAGGCGTTGATTCCCTGGCGTACCATTTCCCGGTACTGCTCATCGGTAACATTTGATGTTTCTTCACCCACAGCGACAAAAGGAAACTGCGGTACATCCCGGCTTTTAATCAGCGATTCAATATAATCAACCTGTGATTCCAGTCCGGATACCAGGTTTTCGCATAAGATCAGTTCATCTTTAAAATGATTGATCACAATAACGTACTGGTATAAGCGATAACGGATAACCGGTATAGACTGAATTGCGAAGGTATTGTTGTTTTTTAACTGAACCTGCTCAAAAAAACGCACTGCGTCATAGGCCGTATACCCGTAAAGTCCCTGGGCGAATTTTTCTTCCCTGTTGCCGGATTCAATAATCTCAAATCCCTGCATAAAGCGCCACAATTCATCGGCTACGGCAGTTTTACCGGACGGTATTTTAACAGGCTGATCGGTGGGATATTTACATTCCATATCGCCATTGGCACTGATTTCAATACCACCGATGGCATTAATACAGATAAAGGAATAACTGTTCTCTGCCGCATGATGGTCGGTACTTTCGAGTAAAATGGTATCCCGAAACCGGTCGCGAAGCCGAAGATAGATGCCCACCGGAGTGAATATATCCGCCAGCATTTTTTTAGAACGGGTAGCTATCTTTAATTTTTTCATATTGAATGATTACAAATAAAAAACCCCGGAATCCCGGGGCTCATTAATAGTTTATTAATATGGCAATGACTTACCAGCCCCTTAAGGAGTAGTATGCCACCACCAGTATTTTTGAGTAAGTTGAATCATAATGATGCAAATATGCGGGAGAAAACTTAATTGAACAAATTTTTATACAACCAACAATATTTTTTTGCGAGCCCTGACATTTAGCCGGCTAAACGATACCTGCCTGTCAGAAAAGTATTCCGTTCAACGTTTATAGCACTCCTTTTGTACTGGGCAGGTAATTACTGAACGGATCGCGTTTAACCGCCATTCGTACAGCACGGGCAAAAGCCTTGAAGATAGCCTCAATCTTATGATGCTCATTCTCGCCCGAGCAACTTATGTTCAGGTTGCATTTTGCCGCATCACTGAATGATTTGAAGAAATGATAGAACATTTCTGTTGGCATTTCACCTATCTTTTCGCGGGTAAACAGGCAATTCCAGATCATCCAGTTCCTTCCTCCAAAATCAATCAATACCCTTGCTTCCGCATCGTCCATCGGAAGCGCGAAGCCATAGCGTTCCATTCCCCGTTTATCGGCCAGCGCTTTGCCGAATGCTTCACCTAAGGCTATGCCGGTATCTTCTATGGTATGGTGCTCATCAATGTGGAGATCTCCCTGCACGGTAATGTTCAGATCGATATTGCCATGACGCGCGATCTGGTCAAGCATATGATCAAAAAAACCAATACCGGTATGAATGGAAGACTTACCGGAACCATCAATATTCATATTGATGGCAATCCGGGTTTCATTGGTATTGCGTTCATGCTGCACCGTTCTCAACCCATTTTTCAAAAAAGAATAGATGGCTTCCCATGAGCGGGTTTCCAGCGCTATTACTTTTGAGAGGGCTGACTGTTCATCTGAAATTTCCGCCGCGCCCAGATCAGGATCATTGTTCAGCCAAATGGCTTTGGCGCCCAGGTTTTTGGCGAGTTGTACATCTGTTATCCGATCACCGATTACAAAAGAATTTTCCAAATCATAATCCGGGTTGTCGATATACTTTATACACAGTCCTGTTCCCGGTTTGCGGGTTGGCAGGTTTTCATGCGGAAAACTTTTATCGATAAGCACCTCAGTGAAATGAATTCCCTCTCCTTCCAGACTTTTCATGACCAATTCATGCACAGGCCAGAACGTGTTTTCCGGAAAATCTGCTGTTCCCAATCCATCCTGGTTGGTGATCATAACCAGTTCATAATCGAGTTCGCGGGCTATTCTGCTCATGTAATAAAACATGCCCGGATAAAAGGTCAGCTTGTCAAAGGAATCCAGTTGGTATGTCGGTGGGGCCTCGTTGATCAGGGTTCCGTCGCGGTCGATAAATAATATTCTTTTCATTCAAAACTTATTGTGCTGATGGGTTGTTTTGCTGGTCAAATGATTTAAGTGCAGACAGCAGCGCGGCATTTTCTGCCGGTGTACCTATGGTAATTCTGAGACATCCTTCGCATAACGCCACAT
>JAEYRC010000331.1 GCA_023409675.1 Bacteroidota bacterium | reverse complement strand
GATTATCCCCTATCGCATAACATATCCGGTGTGTATCGCCGGTTGAATAGGAGAAGTAATATTTGCCCTCATATTTATGTACCCAGGCTGCTTCAAAAAATCTCCGGTCATTGTCGCCTGCTTTCAGGGCATTGCCCTGCTCATCGATTAACTGAATTTCACGAACAGCTTCATCAAATTGCAACATATCGTCCTGGAGCCGTGCTACGCGTGGTCTCAGGGCAGGCTCGTGAGCTTCCGGTTCTTTAGCCGTGGCATCATAGGTATTTCCACGGTAAGATTGAAGTTGTCCGCCCCAGATACCGCCAAAGTATAAGTAGGCTGAATTATCATCATCTATGAACACGGCAGGATCAATTGAATAACTGTTGCGGATGGGTTCGGGTTGTGGAATAAAGGGTCCCGCAGGAGAATCGCTGAGCGCTACCCCGATCTGGAAAATACCATCATGCCGTTTGGCCGGAAAATAAAGGTAATAGCGGCCGTTCTTATACGCGGCATCCGGTGCCCATAAATTACCGGAAGCCCATGGAATATCGTTTACATGCAGCGCTACCCCATGATCTGTAGCCGGCGCTCCCGGCTGAGTTATGGAAAAAACATGATAATCTTCCATCGCGAAATGCGATCCCAGGTCATCGAAAGGAATGCCGGCATCAATATCATGCGATGGATAGATATAGAGGATGTTATTAAAAACATGCGCAGAGGGATCAGCAGTATACAAGTGCGTTACCAGAGGCTGCGCAACTGAATTTCGGTTCAGTGCTTCAAAATCAATGTGATCTATCGGATCTTCAGGCATGTTGAATAGTTTGGTTAAGAAACAGGATTACGTCGTTGCAATAAATCAGCTTCAATGGTGGTTTCCAGTGGTTTATTGATCTCATAGAAAAACAGCAGAACGATGCACAGCAGGAAAGGAATTGAAGCATACACGCTTACCAGCAATCGTATTCCACTGATCGCCTGCTCCGGTTGTGCAAGCGCTTCACCTGGTATATAATGATACAGACCGAGTATGGCGGCAATCATGGCGCTGCCAATACTCAGTCCCGCCTTAAGGCCTACCATCATGGCAGAGAAAATTATAGCAGTTGCCCGCCGGCCATTTTTCCACTCGCTGAAATCCGCCACATCCGCAATCATTGCCCACAAAAGCGGAATGGTTATGCCATAAAAAAATCCATGTAATATTTGCGCGCCAAACATATACACTACTGATTGCGGGCGGAACAGGTAGAAAACCAGGATAAACAATGTGCTGATGAATAATGCCGTGCCGAACACATCTCTCTTACCATATTTATCTGCCAGTGGTTTGGAAAAACCGATTCCCACGATCATAAACAGTATACCCCCGGCATTAAATAACCCAAAACCCGCAGCAAGCGGATCTTCCCCAAAAAAATTCATACCGATCTGGTTCAGGCCATTGATGACCGGAGTGATCAGCGCGGTCAGGGCCTGGGCATCCACATAGTTTTTAAAATAATAAACATAGGATCCGCCTTTAAGGGCCAGTGATACAAACACCAGCAGGGTAACCAACAGCATGATCACCCATGGCCTGTTATGCAACAGATCACCAAGATCCTGCTTCAGGCTTGATTTCTGCTCTGGCCGGGGAATTATTCGTTCACGTGTACTGATAAACGTTATAATCAGCATCACTGTACCGATAATTGCCAGTACAGTCATTACTTTTTCAATGCCCAGCGCCTTATCACCATTGCCCGCGCTTTCGATTATAGGCAGCATAAATACCTGAACAAAAAACTGTGCAAACATTACGGCAACAAAACGGTACGCCGACAGGCTGTTGCGCTGCTTCATATCGCCGGTAATAACACCGCTTAATGCGGCATAAGGCAGATTGTTTGCCGCATACAGTAATAACAGCAAGGTATAGGTTACAACTGCGTAAATCAGTTTACCCTTGTAGGAAAGATCCGGTGTAGTAAATGCAAGCAACGCAATAACCCCCAGCGGAACAGAAGTATAGAGTATCCAGGGCCTGAACTTACCCCATCGGGAATGGGTTCTGTCGGCCAATGCGCCAATTAATGGATTAAAGCCAAAGGCGGCAATAAGTCCTACAACCAGCATCACCGCTGATGCGTCACCGGATTTCAATCCGTATATATCGGTATAAAAATAAGCGAGGTATGTCATCAGGGTTTGGAAAACCAGGTTGGCAGCCAGGTCGCCCAGACTGTAACCAATTTTTTCCGTTACCGATAATTTACCTGTTGGAGAAATGGTATTCATGTTAAGGGTTGGGTTGACCGGAATTATTTCTTAAGATTTACAATGCTGTAAAAAGCCGGCTTGGGTTGATATTGCCGGTCGAACAGCAGCGGATAATTTGTTCTTCCCGGTACCGGCCAGTTGTTCAGCCAGCTCTGACCATCATGCACACCCCAGAAGGTTACCCGGTCAATTTTATCACGATGCTTTAAAAACAATTGGAACAGTGCTTCATAATCGAGTGCAAGCTGTTGCTGAACACTATCGGGCAAGCCAGAAGTGTAAGGATTCAGTGCAGGATCTTCCCGCATGCGCTGGTTTACATCAGCGCCCTGGAAATCCCGGGGCAGTACTTCGATGTCCAGTTCTGTGAATGAAACTTTTAACCCCAGCGCGGAATATTCCAAAATACTTTCTTCTATATGCTGAAGCGGCAATTTTCCGGCATGCCAGTGCCCCTGTATGCCTACCCCATCTATTTTAACGCCTGCCTGCCGAATTTTTTTGATGAGTTCAATACAGCCGGCTCTTTTTGCAGGTTGTTCATTATTATAATCGTTATAATACAATTCCGTACCCGGACTTGCCTCAGCGGTAAGACGGAAAGCTTCTGTAACATAATCAGCACCCAGCTTTTCGAGAAAAATTGATTTGCGCATGGTTCCATCTTCATTAAG
>JAEYRC010000294.1 GCA_023409675.1 Bacteroidota bacterium | reverse complement strand
TTAGTTCTCGTTTGAGTTTTACCGGCACATTGAGTCCATCAATAAAAGAAGCCAGTTTTTTCTGATCTATTTTATCCTTCCCGCGCGTCAGGGCTTTAAGGGCTTCGTAGGGTTGAGGATAGTTTTCACGGCGTAACACGGTTTGGATCGCTTCTGCCACAACAGCCCAGTTATTATCGAGGTCAGCATCAATTTTTGCTTTATTAAGGATAAGCTTATCCAATCCCTTTTCAATAGAGCGGAAGGCTATTATCATATGCGCAAAGGGCAAACCAAGGTTTCTCAAAACAGTTGAATCCGTAAGATCCCGCTGCAGCCGCGAAACCGGTAATTTAGATGAAAGGTGTTCAAGCAATGCGTTGGCAATTCCCAGGTTACCTTCAGCATTTTCGAAGTCAATCGGGTTAACCTTATGCGGCATCGCCGAAGAACCTACTTCACCCTTTTTAACTTTCTGTCCAAAATAATCCATGGAAATATAGGTCCATACATCACGACAGAAATCCAGTAATATCGTATTGATCCGCTTCATGGCATCAAAGTGAGCAGCAAGATTATCGTAATGTTCAATTTGTGTGGTGAATTGCTGTCGTTGTAATCCCAGAGATCCTTCTACAAATACGTCACCAAGTTTAGGCCAGTCTTTACCGGGGAATGCAACGGTATGGGCATTGAAATTTCCGGTAGCGCCTCCAAATTTTGCCGAGAAGGGGATCTGAATAAACAGTTCAACCTGGTTGGAAATCCGTTCGACGAATACCATTATTTCCTTTCCAAGTCGGGTCGGACTGGCCGGTTGACCGTGCGTACGGGCAAGCATGGCAATATCTTTCCATTCTCCGGCAAGAATTTCAAACTGCCGGTTCAGGTTTAGAATTCCTGGCAGGTATTCAAATTCAACCGCATGCTTCCAGGATAGCGGAATAGCCGTATTATTTATATCCTGTGAGGTAAGTCCGAAATGAATCCATTCCTTCAACTCTCCTCCACCTGCAGCTTCAAGTTTTCCTTTAAGAAAATATTCAACCGCTTTTACATCATGATTGGTGATGGATTCGGTTTTTTTAACCGCTGCTGCATCTTCGAGTGAAAATGCTTCGCAGGCAGTGCGGAATTTATTGCGAACAGCAGCCGGTAAGCGGAACAATTTCTTATCGGCCAGAAATAGAAAATATTCAACTTCCACCAATACGCGGTATTTAATCAGTGCATATTCGGAAAAGTAGTCAGCCAGATGCTTGGTCTGGTTACGGTACCGGCCGTCGACAGGGGCTATAGCGGTAAGTTGTTGGAGATCCATAGTGCAAACTTAAACTAAAATTAACAGTGCCTTTGTTACCTTTGCGCCGTAAAAATACTTGAATTGAAGAAGATTAAAGTTGGAATTGTCAATTACCTGAACACCCGGCCCCTGATCTATGGTATAGAACGTTCACCAATAATGGACCGTATTGAACTGATCGGTAATTATCCTTCCAATATTGCTGCTTCGCTCACGTCCGGAACTATTGATATAGGATTGGTGCCGGTTGCGGTATTGCCTTCTCTTTCGGAGAAATTTATTGTATCGGATTATTGCATAAGCTGTTTTGGTAAAGTGGCTTCAGTTTGTATTTTCAGTGAAGTGCCTATGGAGGAGATTGAAGAAATTTACCTCGATTACCAAAGCCGAACCTCCGTTGAACTGGCAAAGATCCTGCTGCGGGAATATTGGAAAACAGCTCCCGTTTTAACACCGGCTCCCCGGGACTTTATTGACAAAATCGGTGGAAGCAGAGCCGCGGTCGTAATTGGCGACAGGGCGCTGCGGCTACAAAATAGCGCAACATATATTTATGATCTTGGCGAAGCCTGGAAAGATCATACCGGACTGCCTTTTGTATTTGCAGTTTGGGTTGGAAGAAATAATTTTGGTTCCGAATTCATCAGGGAGTTCAATGCGGCCAATAGCGCAGGTTTCGACCATCTTGATGAAATAATCGCTGCGGAAGAATATCCTTATTATCCCCTGGATCATTATTACCGGGAGAACGTTCAATATAAACTTGACCCTGCCAAAGTTGAAGCGATGAAATTGTTTTGGGATAAGATGCGGGCAGGTGAGATAGTCATTTAATTTTTTAAGTTATTGCAGGAGCATAATCACCCCTTTTCTGGTAATTTCTCCACAGGGTGTATTCGCATGAATAATATAAACATATCCTCCTGTTTCCTGTTTTTTACCCAAGTGGTACCCATCCCAGCATGCAGAACTGTTCCTGGTTGAAAATATCTTTTGTCCCCATCGGTTATAAACAGAGAATTCTTTTAATTCGATTGTTCCCCAGTGCTGAATACCAAAACAATCATTCTTTCCATCACCATTTGGTGTAAAGGCACTGGGCAGTTTGAAGTAAGATAAATTATTTGAAGGGCGACTGATTTTAACGGTGTCATAGCTAAAACATCCATACTGATCTCCAACTCTCACAGCAAATTCAGCATTACCATATAGAGTGGCTATTGGATTTGCTATGTTGGGATCAGAAAGATTTATAGCAGGCATCCATTCATAAGTCGTTCCTCCTTTAGCTGTAAGATGCACGGTATCCTGACAAATCAGGCGATCTGGTCCGGCATAAGCTATGGGAGAAGGAACGATTGTAATCATTTGTGCTATGGAATCCATACATCCATTATCCGCTTGATAAGTATACGTGATTGAGTGCACACCTGAGCCGGCTACAAACGGTTGAAAGTTTCCCGATGCAGTTATCCCTTTGCCGGAATATTTCCACAATCCTGTCAAACCTGATACTTCCTTTGCGTTTGAAATTATAAATGGTTCATCTAAGCTACATTTTTGAGTTAGCGGGTCAAATTGTAATACCGGATTGGGAAATACTTCAATTGTTGCTGAAGATTTATCAAAACTTTCCGATCTCGTACAGGCGAGGGTACTATTGTCGACTAATTCAATCATGCTCAAATTGAATTCCCCCGGTGTTTTCAGTTCTGGAAAAGGCAACTTTTGACCGTCAAGAACATCCTCGAACTTATATATTTTCGACCCATCGGAAACAGTTAAAGAATATGCTGAAGTTCGAAGCGAAGTTTCAAACCGGAGAAAGGATGGTTCACCAACGCAAAATTTATCACCGGTAATACCACCCTGAGGCAATTCCCTGACATGAATGGTGACAGGATTAGCTGCTTCCGATGTACATCCATTCGCATCTTTGATACGAACAATAATGACCTCTAAGCTATTTCGTAGTTTACTTTGGTCTATATGGATTTCACCCCTGTCGCCGTTTAGTTCAAAATTATGCGTTTCTGTATTATCAGTATACATAATTTGAAGGGGTGCAAGCCCTGAAGACCTGCTCAAGGTTAAAATTGCAGGAGAACCTGAACAAACTGTATCAGTATCAATATGAACTTCCGGTTGGGATAATACGGATACTGAAATTACATTGGAATAAGCAACACATGTATTTGAAGTCAAACTATAGCGTATTCTGAAATAATACATTGATATCGTTGATTCTGTGGGTCTGAATTCGATATTATTTTCAGTGTTATATAAACTTGTCCAGGCAATATTATCAATACTGTATTCCCACTGAATTGATTGAGGAGAAAGTTCTTCCTCTGATCTTCCGAAAAGATTCACCCCTGTTCCGAAACAGATAGAATGCTGCTCTTTAACCTCTGTCTGATGAAATGACGCGATAATAGTCGGACTGCACTGTTGAATTGAAATTTCATCTAATGCAATGGCATATGTATTTTCACTTTTTATGCCTGAAATGTCAAAAACTTTTACACTAATATTTTCCTGCCCATCTTCCATATCAAAATAAAATGACATTTTTTCCCAGCTTAATTCCTCTGTTTGTCGCATGGGATCTATAGTATGAACAGCTATAATATGTCCATTCGAATTCTCAATAACAATCATAATTTCAGGGAGTGAACCTGATTTTTTAGCCGGATCAACAATATTTGCGACTACAGCAGAAAATTCATATTTCGAATTCCCACACGGTAATTGCACATCAAACTGCATCAATTCTCTGGGATATTCCCCTAAATTAAAAACAACCATCCTTCCCTCAGGCTCCCCGGAAAAATCTCCTTTACCTTTAAACCATAAAGGATGATCCGGAATATTGTTTGTGATAGTATATTGTCCCGGTAAAGGCGAAGGTCTCGCAGGGTTGCCGTTGACAGCAACAAAATCAAAACCGGTAGATGCATTCATCAATATTTCTTCCAGTTTTTCAGACGGATTATTTCCTATGCCGAATGTAATATTATACAGTTGGTCGCTCAAATTTCCATTACAGGGAAGGCAGTTAGTTTTAGTGACTATAGCGGGCTCCGGATTTAAAACAAGCGTGGGAGGACAATTATCGTCATGCTGAATTGAAATAAGCGTATAGCTAGTCCTCAGTTGAGAAGGCATTTCCTTCACCGAAAATGGAACGCCGCTGAAAACATTTGTTTGCGTAAAATTTTTTAGGCCATCTGAATATACAATGGTGTAAGGGCCATCACCATTAAAACCGCTGAAATTCAAAACTGGTAATATGCCTTCACAAATATTGCCACCTGTAAGAAAACCTGAAGATTCGATACAGCAGCTATCCGCTCTAAACTCCGCGCACACCGGATTAATTGAATTGATTTGGGCCGAGCCAACCAAACGGCCATTAAAGGCAGTATTTCCCTGAAGATTAACCAGGCTGGAAAATTCGAAATATGCGCGAAGGCCAGGTATATTTTCGGGATTGGGAACAGGCTTATTCATGAGGTTTCGGATCTCCTCCTGGGTGCGGGCAACATTCCATATCCTCACGTTATTTATATAACCTAAGAATTGAGTATTATGAATCTGGGGATCATAATAACCAATGACTGACTTATAATTATTTTGAATAAGATTCCCTGAAGCAGCTACCTGGCTCATCAAAAATCCATTTCGGTAGAATTTCAATGAACTACCATCATATACAAAAGCTATATGATAAGTTTTATTAAGTTCAAATTCGCAAATTTCAGGAGTGCGAAAATAGCCGTTGGTTGTTGTTATTTCAGCATGATTGGGTCTTAACAGGTAATTTGCGTTTGAAGGTCCTTCATGTTTTGAAACAATATCTCCGGCATAAAGAGAGCCTCCTGAATACGGACTGGTTCTGTTGATCATCGCTTCTACTGTAATCTTATTCCCCGGAATGTCAAGATCTCCGAATTCAAAAAATGAACCCCTGGATTGCATGAATAACCACGAATCGCAGGAATTCTCTGTCAGTTGAACATTTTCTGTGGTGGTGGAAAACTGTTGAGAGAAGGAAACAAAACCTATACTAGCCAGTATAGCCAGGAATAAATATTTCATTACAGGGTTTAATAGTTATCAGGGTTAAGCTATAACGCTAAAAATACTAAAAAATGAGGAGGCTCCCGAAATAGGGATATTTATGCCCCTAAAATTTTCATTTTCAACCTATAAGTGAAATAATTAGCTTTGTTGCCATCTATAAAATATATGAAAGTAGTAATTTTTGCAGGCGGATTAGGTACCAGACTGGCCGAAGAAACAGAAACCCGACCCAAACCAATGGTTGAAATAGGAGGGAAACCAATTCTTTGGCATATAATGAAGATTTATGGCCATTATGGTTATAATGAATTCATTATTTGCCTGGGCTACAAAGGGTATATGATAAAAGAATATTTTATGCATTATTACATGCATAATTCCGATATAACTATAGAATTAGGCACAAATAAACATAATATTCATTTTACCAATACTGAGGCATTTAAAGTGACGTTGGTTGATACCGGTTTGAACACCAAAACTGCAGGAAGACTTAAACAGGTTAAGAAATATATTGGAGATGAAGATTTTATGCTGACTTACGGTGATGGTCTGGCTAATATCAACCTCCATGATTTAGTAAAGTTTCACCATGCCCACAATAAAATTGCAACCGTTACTGCGGTACAACCTGAAGCTAGATTTGGAGGAATGGATCTTGGAGCCGACGGAACCGTGAAAACATTCAAAGAAAAGCCCAAAGGTGATGGAAAATGGATAAATGGAGGTTATTTCGTATTAAAACCAACGGTTTTTGATTATTTGAAAGAAGATATGAATAATGTAATGTGGGAAGACGGACCAATGGAAAAACTAGCTAATGATGGGGAACTGATGGCTTTTAAACATATCGATTTTTGGAAGTGCATGGATGCCATGCGTGACAAACTGGAACTTGAAACTATGTGGCAACATGAATCAGTAAAATGGAAAGTGTGGGATTAATAGAAAGACTCAGGAAAGAGTATTACGGCAAAAAAGTATTTGTAACAGGGCATACAGGCTTCAAAGGCTCCTGGTTTTGTTCTATATTATCGATTCTGGGAAGCAAGGTCAAGGGGTATGCACTTGCTCCCGAACATGATTTTGATCTATACAATCTGATCAAAAAGGATACGAATGTAGAGTCGGTTTTTGCAGATATAAGAGATAAGGAAAGACTGGAAAGGGAAATAGCTGAATTTAAGCCTGATTATGTTTTTCATCTTGCTGCTCAACCGCTGGTCTTAAGATCATATTCTTTTCCCGCTGAAACCTATGATATAAATGTAACGGGTACTGCAAATTTGCTGGAAGGAATAACAAAACTTACCGATCGTTGTGATATAGTTATAGTTACTACAGACAAGGTTTATGAGAATAGAGAGACGGAAATTTATTACAAGGAATCTGATCCTCTTGGAGGCTACGACCCCTATAGTTCCAGTAAAGCATGTACTGAACTTTTAGTATCCTCTTTCAGGCAATCGTTTTTTCATCCTGAAAAACTGGCTAAGCATAAAAAAACAGTCGCAACTGCCAGAGCCGGAAATGTAATAGGAGGAGGAGATTATAATGCAAATAGGATTATCCCGGATATCATTACTGCATTACAAAACAATAAACCCATCCAATTACGGAACCCACATGCGGTAAGGCCATGGCAGCATGTACTGGAACCATTAACAGGTTATCTTCATATGGCAGCTCATCAACGAAAATCCGATGGAAATTATGCCGCTGCATATAATTTTGGACCACAAGCACAAGATCATCTGCCTGTATCTGAACTTGCTGATACCGCAATTCACTATTGGGGGGCAGGCTCCTGGGAGAATTTGTCTAAAGCGGAACAGCCTCATGAAGCTGGTTTATTGAAGCTGGATATTTCAAAGGTTCAGAAAGAATTGGGATGGCAGCCAAAATTGAAATCTAAAGAATCCATTAAATGGACTATTGAATGGTATAAGGAAAATGATAAAGCGGCTTTTACTCAAAAACAGATTATAAATTATTTGAATTTATGAGGTTTTCAGAGCTTTCACTGAAAGGGGCATTTTGCATTGAGCCAGAGATCTTTTCTGATGAAAGAGGAAGTTTCTACAGATACTTTTGTAAGAATGATTTTCAAAAAATCAATCATTCAAAAGAATGGGTGCAGATGAATCATTCCATAACAAATAAAAAAGGAACTCTGCGTGGAATGCATTTTCAAAAACCGCCATTCAAAGAAATTAAAATGGTGGAATGTATAAAAGGAAAAATTTTTGATGTTATCATAGATATAAGATATGATTCTCCTGATTTCCTGAAATGGATAGGTATTGAATTATCACCAGAGAATCGAAAAATGCTTTATATACCCGAAGGCTTTGCTCATGGGTTTCAAACGCTGGAGGATAATACTGAATTGATATATCATCATTCGGAATTCTATACGCCTGGATTTGAAGCCGGCTTAATGTATAATGATAAAATGCTGAATATATCGTGGCCGATTGAAGTTTCCATATTATCGGAAAGAGATAAAAACCACCCTGAACTCAATCAAAACTTTAAAGGCATTTAATATGAATTGTAGATTTTGCAAGACTGAATTAAATGCAGTTTTTATCGATTTATTTAATTCTCCGGCATCAAATTCCTTCCTGAACGGGGATCAACTCAATGAACCAGAAACATACTATCCGCTTAAGGTTTATACCTGTACATCCTGCTTTCTGGTACAAATCGATGAATATAAAAAAACATCAGAAATTTTCGATCAGGAGTATCATTATTTCTCATCTTATTCAAAAAGCTGGCTGAAACATGCTGCACAGTATGTAAATTATATGATTGAACGTTTTCGTTTAAATGCGGATTCTTCAATTATAGAAATCGCTTCGAATGATGGATATCTTCTGCAATATTTTCTGCAAAAAAACATTCCTGTACTCGGTATAGAGCCAACTTCAAATACCGCACAGGAAGCAATCAATAAAGGAATCCCAACTATTATTGAATTTTTTGGAACTGCACTGGCAAACAAATTAAAAATTGAAAATAAAAAAGCGGACCTGTTATTAGGAAATAATGTACTGGCCCATGTTCCGGATATAACAGATTTTGTGGCGGGGATGAAAATATTGCTGAGTGAAAAGGGAATCATCACAATGGAATTTCCCCATCTTCTGCAATTGATAGAATCCAATCAATTTGATACAATCTATCACGAACATTTCTCGTACCTGTCACTATATACAGTAAGAGAGATATTTCTATCCAGCGGCTTAACAATCTTTGATGTAGAAGAATTAACGACTCATGGAGGATCGCTAAGAATTTTCGCCTGCCATAAGGAGAATGCTGAATTATCCATTACTAAGAATGTACCTGATATTTTAGAGAAGGAAAAAAAGTATGGAATCACGGATATTCAGTATTATCAGAATTTTCAGGCTAAGGCATTTGCGGTTAAAATTGCGTTGCTTGAGTTCCTTACCAAAGCAAAAAAAGAGAATAAAATTGTTGCCGGATATGGTGCTGCAGCAAAAGGAAATACTTTACTAAATTACTGCGGAATAAAATCCGACCTTATCTCCTTTGTAGCTGATGCAAACCCACACAAGCAGGGTAAATATCTTCCGGGTAGCCATATTCCGGTAGTCTCTGAAGTTTATTTAAAAGATAATAAACCAGACTATGTAATTATTTTTCCCTGGAACCTTCAGCAGGAGATAATGACGCAGTTATCCTATATATCTGAATGGGGTGGAAAATTTGTCATTCCAATTCCAACACTTAAAATTATGTAGTGAAATGAAAGTATTGGTAACCGGAGCAGGTGGTTTTCTAGGAAATTATGTAATTCTTGAATTACTTAAGAGAGATATTCAGGTTATTGCTTCATCCGTACATGAAGAAAAGATTCAATACCGTCCCTGGTTCGAAAAGGTGGATTATATCTCCCTTGATATAAACTCTATCAATACCGGAAATAACTATTTTGAAAAACTGCATTCCCCTGATATATTAATACATCTCGCATGGCAGGGACTGCCCAATTATGAAGCACTATATCATTTTGAAAAAAATCTTTCTATTCAATATTGCTTTTTAAAAAATCTAATTTCCCATGGACTAAAGGATATTACTGTCGCAGGAACCTGCATGGAATATGGCTTGCTGGAGGGGAAATTATCAGAGGAAACTGTAGTTCAGCCAAATACATCGTATGGTTTTGCAAAATCAACACTATACAAAGGGCTGGCATTATTGAATAGAGAAACTGAATTTTCGCTGAAATGGGCCAGGTTATTTTATATGTATGGTGAAGGGCAGAATCCCGGATCATTGATTCCTCAGTTGGAAAAAGCAATTGCTGAAAACCGCAATTCATTTAATATGAGCGGGGGTGAACAAATAAGAGATTATCTGCATGTAGAAAAAGTTGCTGAATATTTAGTTACCATTGCATTACAGACCCAGGTACAGGGATTAATTAATTGTTGTAGCGGAGTTCCAGTAAAATTGAAGGATTTTGTTGAAAGCTATCTTGGACAAATCAATAAAAAAATAACTTTAAATACCGGTTTTTATCCCTATTCAACATATGAACCAATGCATTTCTGGGGAGATACTACTAAACTAAAACAAATATTGAACAATGAATGATCCGATAAAAGATTTTGAAAACGAATGTGCTTCCAGAATAGAGGAATATTCTAGTAATGAAGGATTACAATCAGCAGCACAGAAATTTAACCTGGAATCAAATAAGGCACAGTATTCCTATAATTTTTCCTGGATGGGTCGACCCATTATACAATATCCTCAGGATATGATAATGATGCAGGAATTGATTTGGAAAATACAACCCGATCTCATTATTGAAACTGGAATAGCACATGGAGGATCATTAATTTATTATGCTTCACTATTAGAACTGATAGGAAAAGGTGAAGTATTAGGCATAGATATAGAAATAAGACCACATAATTATGAAGCTATTGTAAATCATTCAATGGCAAAAAGAATTAAGATGCTACAAGGCTCTTCTGTGGATTCGGATATAATAGAACAAGTTAGGAAAGCCGCTTCCGGGTTTGAAAAGGTAATGGTTTGTCTTGATTCTAATCATACCCATGAACATGTATTAGCAGAATTACAGGCATACGCCCCACTGGTAACAGATAATTCATATTTGGTCGTATTTGATACTATCGTGGAAGAATTACCAAATGATTATTTACCGGGAAGAAATTGGGGACAGGGAAATAATCCAAAATCTGCAGTTTATGAATTCTTAAAAAGCAATGATACCTTTCAAATAGATCATTCCATTGATAATAAACTGCTAATCTCTGTAGCGCCGGAAGGGTATTTAAAAAAAGTAAAGTAATGTCTGAAACGACAGCAAATAATAAATCGGCCGAAAATATACCGTGGGTTAGTTTTTGCATGACTACCTATAAACGTCCGGAATTTTTACGTAAACAACTTCAAACTCTTGCTCAACAAACATTTACTGATTTTCAGGTAATCATTTCAGATAATGATCCGGAAGGAAGCGGAGAAGTAGTTGTAAGAGAATTTAATGATCCAAGGGTTCTTTATTTCAGAAATGAAGAAAATCTTGGAATGGTGAAAAGTTTCAACCGGAGTCTATCAAGGGCCAGATCTGAATTCGTTGTAATGATAACCGATGATGATCCGGTATATCCTGATATGCTGATGGAACTTAAGAAATTATACGATATCAATCCTGAATTGAATATATATGCTGGTTTCAAAAGAGTAAATAAAAATCATGGACAAATTGAAATGATTAAGCCAATAAATTTTCCTTTTGAAATATTGAATCCTTCATTAACGGAAAACATCCTTTGGTCAAGCTGTATTATGAGGCGCCTCGTAGTTCTCAAAAATGGAGGATTTCCCGATTATGGAAGTCCGCATTTAGCTGATCACTTGATGATAGCACTTTGTGGAGCTACTTCAGGGGGATTGGTTATAAATAGAATGTTTAGCACTCTTTCGCATCATGACAGTAATTTTTCTAAAACAAATTTGGACCTATATTACATTGGATGTAAAAGCTTTTATGAATTTCTAACGGCAAAACTGGACAAAGCTTATTATATAAGAGGAAATCAAAATGCTATAATCAATCATTTGAATGTCTGGTTTGTAATAATTATCTTTAATTTATTAAATTTTTACACTTACAAAAATTATTCAGCGCAGAAAATTAGTGAGATTCAAGAATTATCATTAAAAATTAAAAAACTTGAATTCATGAAATCTGTAAATTATATTTACTACAAAAAATATTTTCAATTTAAACTAAAGCAATTCTTCAAAAGGACAAATCTTAACCCAAAATCATGAAATTTTACAATTATTTACTTTTGGCTTCCCTCTTGATTTTTATTTCTTGTGAAAAGGAAAAAAATGATGATTCAGATTCTGACAAACCCGTTGAAGAATTTTTACTTTCTAAATCGTGGCAAGTTGAAAAACTAACATTCACGGAAGCTGATAAACTTTACAAATTCAGAAAAAATGCATCTGACAATGATGTGGAGTATTACTCACAAGATGTAATAACTTTTTATGAGGATGGTACGGGAAAATACACAAGTTACGGCTCAAATACTTTTAATATTGTTTGGGAGTATATTGATACTGAAAAAACTACAATTGAGTATACTATAAATGACTTCTTATTAGGAGCTCCATCTCCTGGAAATAACTTAGATGTATTACTTGAAAATGTTGTTGTAACCGAAAATTTTCTTAAGTATGCAGAGATTTATACAAAAGATGACAATAAATCTATAATATCTTCTGTAAAAAGAGTTGCAATTCCTCTTCGAGTTCAATAGAATGCAGGAGATGTAAAAAATAATTTGCTATGCCAAAATTTACAATAGTTTTACTAGCTTGGAATGGGGGAGAACAATCAAATTATACATTATATGTTTGTTAGAACAATCATTAGCAAATTTCAATCTGATTAGATTTGAAAATTTTGGTGGAGATGAAACGCCATTATTTCTTTCTGATTAGAAGACAGACGGATTTTAATAATTCCATCTAACAAAAAGTTAACCATTGAAGAAAATTGGATGTGTAATACTTTTATCCAAAAAAGTCAATTCTTGACTATAATAAGACATGATGACATATTGGATATGAAATATTTGGAAGTAATCAATAAACTAATTAAAAAAACATCCAAATGCATCTTTGTATCAAAAACATTTAAGATTAATTGACGCATCAGCAAAAGATATTCGCAATTGCAAACCAATGGATGAACAACCAGTTGGGCCTGAGTTTGTAGGGTCTTTTCTTGCAAATACGATTGACGTGAATATTACAAGATTCATGGTGCGAAGTAATAAATATGATCTTATCGGGGGAATTCCACCGTACCAAAATTTAATACTTGCAGACTTTGAAATCTGGATAAATGCTTCAGCAAATAGATATAAAGCAACTGCATTTGAAGAAACATTTGCACTCCGACTTCATGAAAGTATAACAGTTAGATCATCTGATGTAAAATTTAAAAATACCCTTGAAAATTGGTATCGTTTCTAATTTAATTGAATAATCAAAATAGTCAATATGGCTATATTATAAGTAAATATGCTCCTTCCTTTAAAATACAATATTGCAAAGGATTATCACATAGACTTTTAAGAACTTTTTTAAACAGGCGAAAAGGAGAAAATGTCGAAAAATTCCTGGAAGATTGTAAATCCTATTCAAGTTATTATCTCCCAATACAGTATATAACCCCGATGAAATTTATAGTGTAAAAATTGCTAAAATGATAGACAGTAACATATTTATTAGAAATATTTTCATGCTGTTTAAAAATATATATCCTCATCCAATATATTCATAATTTATACTATAAATATGTCCGGTCAGAATCCTCTGATAAGTATTTGTATCCCTTCCTACAAACGTTATGAACATTTAATTAGGCTACTTAACTCTATTACTATTCAATCATTCAAAAACTATGAAATTATTATTTCAGATGATAGTCCCGGTGATGAGGTATTTAAAATTTTTCAGCAATATCAGCATCAGCTTCCCATAGCCTATTTTCATAATAATCCTGCTCTTGGTACTCCGGCAAATTGGAATAGTGCGATAAGACATGCCAAAGGCAGCTGGATTAAACTAATGCATGACGATGATTGCTTTGTCGAATCTTCTGCCCTTCAAAAGTTTGCAAAGGCAATTGATGAAAATCCGGATGCGGATTTTATTTTTAGCGCATATCGGAACCGGCATGAACATTCAACAGAAGATATGCCCTTTGTCTCCAGAATTCGCTGGAAGGCATTGAATAACAGTTCAGCCAGCCTTCTATCCAAAAACATTATCGGTCCACCCAGCACTACACTTATTAAAAAATCAATTCATACAACCTATGACGAAAGGCTGCAATGGCTGGTCGACATCGACTTTTATATCCGGGTATTGACAGCGTCGAAATTTTGTTATATACGAGAACGACTGATCGATATTGGTATCAATGAAGAACAGGTAACGAATAAAAGTTCCCGAAACCCAGCAATTGAAATACCTGAATTTTTTATGGTGTATGAAAAACTGTCGTTACAGCAACAACAAAATATCTTTGTATATGACGCGGCCTGGAGATTGTTGCGAAACTTCCGGATTACCCATCCGAATCAAATTTTTGAACTTGGCTACAGATCCAAACCGCCTGAACATATCCTGAAAATGATCCAATGGCAACGGAAATTTCCCGCAGCAGTTCTCCGGTTCGGGCCGGCATCAAAAAGCCTTATGTTCCTGCATGCTCTGTTGAACCGCTGAGTATCTGGTCGCGCACCATAGTGGGCGGCAACTCGCCATTGATCAGAAAAGCATGATAGCGTTGCATAAATTCCGGTTTTGAAAAATGCGCTTTCGCATAATGGTAAGCATGCTGTGCCAGCTCCCGAAGCTGCTCTGGTTTCCCACATATTGAACGGATCAATTCTATCCCTTCCTCTACTACTTTATCTTCATCTTCTATGGCATCGATCAGCAGAGCATTCACACCATGCTGCAAATGCATCTTATTACCTTCCAGCGCAGTTACCAGTGGAACACATCCATAGGCCATCCCTTCTTTAATGACCATGGGAAAACCTTCATAGGCAGAAGTCAATATAATCAGATGTGCTGCCGAATAAATGGCATTCATTTCATCCTTACTGCCAACCTGCCCATGAAGTGTGCCGGCGCACTTAACGGATGCCGTTAATTCGTCTTCCATTGGGCCGGCAAAATGAAAATGAACCGGCAATTGCTCATCCAGTGCCTTTTCTATAATTCGGTTAAGCAACCATACACGTTTCTGCGGACCACCACGACCGGCATACAAGACCTGTAATACCGCAGTTGATGGTTTAGGAACAGGTTCCGGAATGTTTACGCCGGGTTCAATGAACAATATTTTGTCGAGGTAATTTCGATCTATACCATATTCAGCGTATTGTCGCTGAATGTTCAACAGGGTATGCCGGTCATATACAATCCGGTAGTTGAGGCGCTTATAGTTGGCCAGACCAAAAAATTCCATTCCATTTTTGCCGTATGAAAAGTTGTGCAACAGTTCTATAGCAATTACCTCTTTTTTCAGAAAGGGCAGCAGATCATAAAAAAAAGTACTGTTCGCACTCAGCACACGGGCATTTGTATGTCGATTCAGGTAAAAGGCATAATAATGAACAGAAAAAAGCCGGAAGAATAAATAATCACACCAAAAATGAATATCCCGGTTTTCAGTATTGGGAACCGAATAAAAGTCCGGCTTTAAGGTATCGTTTGGAGATTTCCGGGTAAAATAAACCTGTTTGGAAATGTCCTGAACACTTTCCAAAATATCGAGGTGGATTCGCTGGGCGCCCCCGATCGCGTATCGATCGAAAAAGAAAAACAGACCGCTGCCATGTTTCCGCCGTAGATACACCAGCGGCAATATTAAAACCAGGGCAAAAGGATAGGTTATCCAAAGCGCCCATCGGAATATTTTTATTTTTGTAAGGTTATGCATGTTGGGTTAGAATAGTTTTAACCTTATCTGATATACCTTCCCAGGAATAATACCCAAAAAACTCAGGTGGGGTATTTTCATCAAGCGCCGAATGCCTGATCACTTCACCCGCAAAGGTGACCGGATCATTCCCCGGAACCACCACCAGTTTATGCTTACATACCTCCCGTAGCAGTCCAAGCGCGCCCAGTTCGGATGATATAACCGTACAATTGTATCCAATCGCCTCAATGGCCTTTGTTTTAACGCCTCCGCCACTTAAAATGGGATTGAGAAAAATGTCTGCGGCTTTGAAATAAATTGAAATATCATCAACAAATCCCGCATAAATGATGTTCTTTTCGGCATACGCATTCAGGTCATTGAACTGTTCGGGTAAGCCCAGGCCGCAAACGATGATCCGGTAATTGAACTGTTTATCAGCCATCAAAACCGGATTGATTTTTTCCAGTATCAGGCTGAGCGCATCATAATTGGTATGATGGTATAAGGCTCCGTTAAACAATAAAATTGAAGTATCCGCTGGTATCGCATGTTTATGTTGAATCCATGCTCTGGCTTCCTCCCGGTCTTCCGGTAAATTGGATTGTTCTATTCCATAAGTAATAGCATGAGATTTTTTTAGGTCAATACCTAGTTCATTAACCGCATGTGTTTTATCATCTTCCGAAATAAAAAAATTAATATCCGATTTTTTATACACCCAGGTTTCGTACCATTTCAGCGCTTTCCACCACCAGCGGCCTATCGATCGGGACCGCATGTATTCGATATTATGAGAATGTACCACCCATGTAACCGGTGCTGTTTTACGCAAAAGCCAGGCAAGCCATCCATAATACGGATGTTCAATGATCAGGTGCGAAATGTGCTGCTGGCGAATGAGTTTCCTGAACCTGAAGTACAAGAAGAAATTGGCGTACCTCCATCTGCTGTTGGAAAGCACATTTAATACCCGGTAATTTTTCGCATACTGGGGATCGTTATTTTGCGTGGTAACTGCAATCAGGTCAATTTTTTTTCCAAGGTATTCATTAAAGAGCGCAATCCCTTTCTCTCCACCAAGTTTGGCGGGAAGTACCCGATAAGGGACAATGCTCAATATTTTGAGGTTATCAGTCATGTCTTCTGCGCGCGAATACCATTATAGAAGTGGAAAGAAAAGGATTAGTGGTGGAATTGCCGGTGAATACATTCTTTATAAGAAAGCGTTTCAATTTACCTTCCGGCAATACATCCATAGGAGCGGTGATGTATTGCACTTTTTCTACATCAAATCCATGTTTGTCAAGCAGATTGATAATCCGTTTGCGGGTATAAATCCGGGCATTGGTAAAGCGTTCATGAAGCGGTCGGGGCAGCCATGAAAAAAAGGGTACCCGGTTCCAGGGCAGGAGGGGCAGCTTTGCACCATGCGTTTCGAAAATCCACCATTTGTTAGGAACGGAAATAGCGGCTAGGCCTCCCGGTTTGACAATATTGGCATATGCCTGAACGCCTGAATCTTCATTTCGGAGATGTTCGATCACTTCAAAACTGATCAGGCGGTCGAATTGACGATGTAGCGGAGTGGTTTCCAGATTGATCTGCATAAACTCCGCCTGTGCAGCAAGCTGGGTTTTCTGCCGGTTGAAGGGTTCGCTGTAGTCCACGATATCCAATCCCAAAGCCGATTTAAAGCGGTTCGAAATTCGAACCAGTGTAGCGCCATTACCGCAACCGGCTTCCACAACATCAAGAGAAGGATCAAAAAATCCGGGAAAAGCTTCCATTAACTCGATCCTGCGGGTAATGATCCGGTCTGCCTCACCGGCAGGCTTGCCCAGATAATGCGCTTCACGAAATAATTCCTTATCAACCCGGCTGGTGTTTCCCATAGCAATTATTTTTTCTTAGGCCTGGTGATCACATAAATAAAAGGCGCTACGGTCAGGGCTTTGGAACCGCCGCTTCGAATAATCCTATTGAGCATGACACTTACCAGGTTTTTTGATTTACGGCTATAATGTGTATCCCAGAAACCGGGTTTGAAAAACAATTCATACTGTTCTTCCCTGATCAGCTTGCGGTAAGCATCAAACGAAATAATATGCTCTGCCCAGGTTCCGGATACCGGTTCGCAGGTATTGGATCCATGTACGGCAGGATCGGGAACTTCGCCCGTAGCATCAAATTGCTTTATTGCCTGTTTCAAATCATCCTGTCCCAGGCCACGGGTAGCTTCGGCAATTTTATCCAGTTGATCATCTGTTGCGGAAGACAGCAATTGTCCGGCTATTTCACGGCGCTGTTTATAATAGATCTTTTCCCATTTACGATGCCACATACGGTGTTTCAGGCGCGCACCCGGATTGGCATAATTGGCCGTAGTAGAAGAGAAGATCAGCGCTCCGGGCTGAAAGTCATACAGCAATGCATAGAAGTCATCCAGCTTATAAATATGTTCGATCACATTTCTGGAGGCAATAATATTACATTGAATTTTTTCCCGTTTCAGTTCTTCAAGACATTCCCGGATATCTCCTACGATATAGCGGTCGATCCGTACACCAACTGCTGCAGCAATTTCTTCAGCGCTGATTTTCCAGTCTTCAAGGTGATCATTATAAATGACCATTTTACAGCCAATCATGCTGGCCAGCAGAAAAAGTGTACCTACGCCGGCGCCATAATCCATAAAAATGCAATCCTGCGGTTTCTGGCCGTTCATTTTCAGTGACCGGTAAAGGATGTGCGCACTTGTTTCAACAGAAAAGAATAAGCGGGTGGTATGACTGCTCTTGAAATACTCCCGGCAATGATAAGGCATGTTCAACTGATCGGCATCAATACCCTTTAATGCCTGGTATAATTCCGCAGCCTTTTGATCGATATGTTCAGCCAGCGCGTCATGATCCGGCAGAAATCTGTCCATCCCTCTTATTTAGTTGCGTAATTAGCGTTCCGGAATCTTTTCCATTCGACATACACAGCATAGATTAATGCCAGAATGGACAGAATACCAACAATCAGCATAATGGTATCGCCCGTACGGAAAGACTGCGGTTCGAACCGGAACTCGATGGTGTGGCTGCCCTGCGGTACCTCTAAGCCGCGGAGCAAATAATTAACCCTGATAATCTCCACTTCCTGGCCGTCGATAAAGGCTTTCCATCCATTTGGATAATAGATCTCACTGAATACGGCAAACTGCGGAGTGGCGGAATTGAAGCTGTATTGCAGCAAGTCATTTTGCTGAAGCGTTAACCGGATCTGTGCGCTACTGTCAACCGCAGGAGTAACCGAAATTTTAGCCATCTCCCGCTGATCTATAACCGTAGAATCCTTAAGGTTCACTGAACTAAGGGCCTGCATTTCAGCATCGGCATTGGGTACAACATGAAATCCATCGGTTAGCCAAACCGGGCCAAAAGCGTCTGGATTAAGTTGGGCAACAGGCTGACGGTTTGTGGGATTATCAACAATAAAATATTTTGTATTGAGCATGTTGTACACCTGCATATTGCCCTGGGCAAGCTGATTAGCGATCAGGTCGTTGTACAGTCCCAATTTCGCAGGATGATATCCTCCGACAGAATTGTGGTGATAAGAAGCCCTGGATGATTCAAATGGACTAACACCGCCCGACTGATCGAATACCCTAAAGTACCCGGTATCGGACTTGATCTGCAAATCAGCCGCATTCGGAATAAATACCTGCTCAAACACATCCTTATCAACATAATTCTTATGGGTCAGGTAGCGCATATCCACCCCAAAGAGATCGATCATGGATAATATGCCAAGCGCGATAACTGTGGTAGTTGCCGCTAGTTTCCTGTTGCTGGATAAATATAATATTCCAACTGCCAGCGCCATAAAAAGCAAAGATCGGATGAGGTCTCCACCATAGAGCGCCTTACGGTCTTCTTTCAGCGCATTGGTCACTGAACTGCCAAATGACGCGGCCTGTTGTTCCATCTCAGCGGTTGGTTGTCCGCCACGGGCCATTTGCTGCAGCATGCCATTCGATAAATTTTCCCGGATGGCGCCGTCATTCACGCTACGGTAATCGAGGGTGAAGTATAAAAGGATAAGCACCGCCCCCAGTGCAGCAACACTGTAAGCCGCAAGCCGGAAGCGTTTGCGGATGACCGCCTGGTCTTTCAGTTCATAGACCAGTTGTTGTAACCCGAGGCCTGCCAGTACCGGTATGGTCAGTTGCGGTATGACCAGGGCCATTGATGGTGCCCGAAACTTATTATAATAGGGGAGATAGTCGAACAGGAAATTGTTCAAGGCCGGAAAGTTCTTTCCCCATGCCAGTAATACGCCAATGATTGTAGCCGCTACGAGCCAGCCTTTATGCCAACCCTTATAAAAAACAAGTCCGAAAATGAACAGAACGATCATCACTGCACCGAGATAAACCGGAGCAGAAGTACCCAGATGCTGGGGTCCCCAGTAAGCGGCACCCATTAAAAATCCTTTGGACTGTTCGGGGCCTAATCCTGCCTGTGTAGCCAGTATTTCCGCCGCTTTGGTATCCTCGGGGAATTCACTCAGCGGTTCACCATTGGCCACATTTCCGGTACTGCCCCCAAATATTCGCGGAACAACAACCGTAAAAGTTTCAGCAATTCCATAGCTCCAGGCAAAGGCATAATCCCTGTTGAGGCCACCGGATGATTTATCGGACTGCCCGGAAGATGAACTTAGCTCAGACCGTCCGCCGCGCATGGTTTCTTTCGCATAGTCATAGGTGGGAAGCAATACTGCAGCATAGGATAGCAGCCCCATAATACCGGCAAGAAGGGCCAGGCCCGCAGCCTTTCCAATATGAACAAAATCAGCACTTTTGCGATTTGCAATTACATAGGTTAATGCCAGGCATAGCGCAATGATAAAAGTATAATAGACGATTTGTACGTGATTCTGGAAAAACAGCAGGGTTGAAAAGAGCAGGGTAGTGGCGAATCCGGCGATATAATTCCGACGTGTAAGCATGATCAGTCCGGCTAACAAAGCCGGTGCATACCCCATGGATGAGAATTTGGTGGTATGTCCTACCACGACAAGAATGGCACTATAGGTCGCAAATGCATAGCCCAGGGAAATCAGGATCCCGATCCAGTTCTTCATGCGTAAAACCACCGACAGAATATACATGCCGATGCAGGCCAGGAAAAATAATCCGGCCGGTTCCGGTAGAAATAAGGTAAACAGGTAATGCAGGTGAGCAATGGTGATATTGTGCTTCGACTCATTGATGATCTGAAACGTGGGCATACCACTGAATACCGAGTTGGTCCATAGAGGGAAATGGCCGTACTGTTCTTTATACTCAAACGATTGCTGCGCCATTCCTTTCCAGCCTTCCAGGTCATGCTGCTGAATCACCATTCCCTGGAATGCCGGTAAGCAATAAATACAGGAAACCACAAAAAATACAGCAATAGCAATGACATGAGGTTGAAACTGCTGCCAGAGAGATTTATTCATTCCGGGAAAAGTATTAGGTGGGCAAAATAATGCATTTTTACAGCAAGTTAACCCATGCCAAAGCTACAATTTTTATCAAGACTGGCTTTTATCTGCAATATCTGTTACCTGCTTGGCTTCCTGATAAGGTTAAACTGGGTGGAAGCGCAGCAGTATTTCTGGAGCATCATCCTGATCATTGGATATTTACCAGGAATAATAATTAATATGAGTGTTAACTTCCTGATCCTTTTCCGGATTTTAATACACAGGCAAGCCGAAAGGGTGCCTGCCTGGTTAGCAGTTACCAATGGATTGTTCTGTATTCTTCAACTAGCTGATCTGATTTTATGATTCACAACATCATCAACGATAAAGGCACACGCCTTTTTATTGTATTAGGAGGATTCTTTATTGCCAATGCGCTTATTGCGGAAATTATCGGTGTAAAGATCTTTTCACTCGAAGATACTCTGGGAATACCCAGGGCTGATTTTTCCCTGCTGGGGGCCGAAAACCTGTCATTCAGCTTATCCGTAGGCGTGGTTCCCTGGCCGGTCATTTTTGTGATGACCGATATCATTAATGAATATTATGGTGTTCGGGGCGTTCGGTTTCTCACCTTTGTTACCACCGGTTTGATCGCTTTTGCCTTTATCATCTTTTTTTTCGCTATTCATGTGGCACCCGAAACCAGCTGGTGGATAGGTTCATTTTCCAAAGAAGGTGTTCCGGATATGCAGGCTGCATTTACCGCTATTTTCGGACAGGGGATGAATATCATAATCGGTTCCATAACAGCGTTTGTGATCGGGCAGATAACGGATGCCTTCATTTTCAGAAGAATAAAACGGGCTACCGGTGAAAAGAAAATCTGGATGCGGGCAACCCTCAGCACACTTGTTTCACAACTGATTGACAGTTTTGTGGTGACCTATATTGCTTTCTACCTGTTCCGTGACGTGAGTTTTGGAATTTGTACCGCGCTGGCGCTAACATCTTATACCTATAAATTTTGTATCGCGCTTTTATTCACCCCGGTCATCTACCTGATACACTGGGTCGTGGAGCGGTATCTTGGCAAGGAAAAAGCGGCGGAAATGAAGCTGGCCGCCTTACGTGACCGATGAAGAATTTGCCGGGTACCAGGTCATGATATAATCTTCCATAAAATAGTTTTGGCCAATGGGAATATCCTCTTCCCCGGTAATGGTAAAGCCCAGTTTCTCATAGAAAAACCGGGCTTTGTTGTACCGATTGACATTTAGAAATACTTTCTGTGCGCCCTGAGCAGTAAGAACCGACAACAGGTAAGAGATCAGTTGCTTTCCCAAACCGCTACCCTGGTGCTGAGGAAGAATATACAATTTTTGAATTTTGAACGTAGAATTGCCTTCATTAGACCAGGTTCCGAAACCCACAGGCTGGCCATTTACATATTGAAGAATGAAATGATATTGCTGCTGTTCCATTTGGAGGCGTATTGCTTCCGGATCATAATAGGTTCGCAGCATATAGTCGATCTGACCGTCAGAAAGAATGCTGCCATATGCTTCCGGCCAAATGGCATGGGCAAGCCGATGTATAGTGAAGGCATCGTCGACTATAGCATTCCGGTATGATATCGTGTTCATTAAGTAAAGGTAAAGCCGGTATGGTTATTTACCATCGCCAGTATAGCGGATATGCCAGATCGTGTTGCTGGTATCATCCGTTACAAGCAGGGATCCATCTGATAGAACGGCAACACCTGTAGGCCGCCCATAAACGGTGCCTTTGGCCTCATCCGCAATGAAACCGGTAAGAAAATCTTCCAGCTCACCCGAGGGTTTTCCATCCTTAAATGGTACAAAGCCGACTTTATATCCGGAGAATGCTGATCTGTTCCAGGAACCATGTTGCGCGATAAACATACCATTATGATACTTTTCAGGGAAAACGCGGCTGGTATTAAAAGCCAGACCTAACGATGCCGTATGAGCGCCAATGGCCAGATCGGGGACAAGTGTTTTCTGTACCAGCTCAGGGTTTTCACCCGCCCGCCTGGGATCTTCAATTGGTCCGAAGTAGGCATAAGGCCATCCGTAAAATCCACCTTTTTTTACCTGGGTAATATAATCAGGTACCAATTCATCACCCAATTCATCCCGCTCATTTACTACCGTCCACAATATACCCTGCACCGGTTCCCATCCCATACCTACGGGGTTTCGCAACCCTGCTGCATAAACAATTTCTCCGCTGCCATCGGGATTAATTTCCAAAATGTTGGCGCGGCGAATTTCTTTATCCATTCCATCTTCCCCAACATTACTGGCTGAACCGATAGCGATATATATTTTGGTTCCATCTCTGTTGGCAATGATATTGCGGGTCCAGTGGTTGTTATAGCCTCCCGCGGGCAGTTCAAGGACTTTGCGTCCGTTGGTATTCAGCAGGGTATCTCCTTTAGCATAAGTAAAAGCCCAAAGACCATTGGAATTAGCTACATAAAATGAATCGTTGAGTATAAGCATTCCAAAAGGCTGCTCCTGATTTTTCAGAAATGCATATTGCAGGTCTGCACGGCCATCGTTATTGGTGTCGCGCAGCAGGGTAATCCGGTTCATACTTTGATCAACCTGCATCGACTTAGCCTTTCCGGTTGCCTGGGCTTCGATAAGCTTTATGCCCTTCAGTTCGGTATTGGCTTCAGAAATGAAAATATCCCCATTAGAGCCTTCATAAATCCAGCGCGGATTTTTCAATCCCTCATGAAACTTTGTAACAGTAAAACCCGCAGGGGCAATTGGCGCTTTATCGGCCGGCCATCCGATGACATTACTGTATTTCTCCACCGACTCTGTTTCGAAAGGCCGTTGAAGTTTGGCCGCAATTGAATCGGTTAGCACTGAATCTATCGCATGTTGCTGGTTATTGGTGGCCTGATCATTACAGGAAGAGGTAACCACCAGCATGATAAATACCAGCTTAGCCGACAATAGACTTTTACTATAGGGTTGAAAGAAATTAACCCTGTTGATTATCCTCTTCAAGATCTTCATGTCGGTCACCTCCCAGGCTGTAATAATTATTTTCTTCATCTTCCTCTCCGATTTCTTCATTTTCATCATCCAGTTCCGATCCGGGAATATCCAGGTCGGCATTGATATCTTCTGATGTTCCGGTCTTTCCCCTGAACAATTCATCATCACCCATATCCATATCTCCATCTTTCGGTCCCAGCAGTTCAAGATCTTCTGCCGTTACATCCGCTTCTGTACCGGAAACAATTTCAAGATCATCCGCTTCATCATTCGTCAGGTCTTCGGTTAGTTTCAGGTTTTTTTCGGCATCGCTTTCAGATTGTCCCTTTTCCTCCTTATCCGCTGAGCCAGGAAAGAAAAACCGATTGTAGTTGACATTCATGCGCTTTAGTTTAAAGAATTCCCTAAAAATTTTATGCCGATGCCATTATGCAGGTCATATACAGATAACAAACCCGAACAATACACAGCCGGGTGCGATTTATTGCTTGATGATGCTTCGGGATTCCACTGTTTCTCCATTGCTGATCACCTGCAGATAATACATTCCCGAAGGAAGATGACTTAGCTCATGCCAGGTAAAAGTATGCTGTCCGGTACTTACCATATTTTTGGTGCCGGCTATCTTACCGAGTGCATTACGCAGCAGCAGGGTTATTCTTTCACCCGGCTTACGCTGGAGTTCCACCGTGAATGTTGTGCTGAACGGACTCGGATATACTTTTACCGGGTTGATTTGAACCTGGGATGGTTCCCGTGTAATTGTTTTGGAGTAACTGTAGCGTTTATCTTCATCAACCTGCCGGATACGGTAGTATACGCGGTTTGCAGCGACCATATTATCGGTGAACGTGTACGTTATAGTACCGTTCCCAGGTCTTGCGGTAACTGTTGATATTGATTGCCAGTTTTGGCCATCTATGCTTTTTTCGACCTCAAAATGGGATACATTTAATTGATTGCTCACCGTCCAGGTTAACTGTGTTGCGTTATCCCGAGGTTTCAATTGGAAATCAAGCCATGTCAAAGGAAGTGGTGCCTGTCCAATCGTTGAGTATTGCAGAAACCATTCATATATATTCATTCCGAGAGAATCAGTAAGGTTTCCGCCCTCTGTAGTTCCCGGGTTGATATCTTCGAACATTCTCGACCAGGAATTGTGTTTTTCGCCCAAAGTCCCAGGCGAATCCCAATAGAACGCCAGCGGGTCATGCTGTGGTTCTTCATCAGTGATGTACTGAATATTATTGATCGTACGGCCCACTTCAATAATATTATCGGGGATATTATGCCCTGCCAGCACATGATCCTCAGATCGGGCCAGCACCGAAGCCTCTGTTGAGTTCAGTTTCCCGGCGCCTGCGGATACTGCAATGGCACTTATTATTCCGGCATTTGCAGGAGAACTGCCGGCAAAATCCCAAATACCACCACCACCCATGCTCAGTCCTGCCAGATAGATTCGTGAAAAATCAACACGATAGGTAGCTTTGGCATGATTGATAAAATTAAGAATTGTTGCCGGATCAATAATGCTTGAATCACGGGTTATTCCCACCTTAATTTGTGGAGATAGTACGATGTACCGGAAAGACGTGCCGTTAACGGTGAAAGATTCCGGAAAATTTCCAGACTCGATCAGTTTCGGCGGTCCGTAGACTAAAAGTTTTGACAGGGTAGCGGTATCCTGGACACTTCCCTGGGCACCTGCGCCGTGCAGGAATATAAGGAGCGGATAACGTTTATCTGTATCCGTAGAATAATCTCTTGGCAGGTATTCCCAATATCCATTGATATTGGCATCTATAGTATTGTTGAAAACCGGTTTATGTACCGGCGCCTGTGCATTTCCATTAAAACCGGACGCACAACAAAGCAGTGTCACAAGACTGCAGCAACGGATTATAGCCCACATACAGGTAAGATTTCACCAGCAGGGGAAATTCTTATGCCACAGAAACTGCTTAAGAGTTTATTAACAAATAAACCCCGATGGGGAGCAATACATAGCTAATTCCAAAATTTGGAATACTGTGTTGCATTATTTCCCCAAAGTTTTAGACTTTTTCGCGTAGTGTATTATCAAACACCAGGGTACCGAATGGGAATATTGAAGCGATAAACCCTTTAACAACAAATATCCATGACCAGTTGTGCCTGAATTTTACAATTACCAATTGCAGGATATACAGCATGAACAACAGTCCATGGAGCCATCCCACAAAGGTCACCATCAGTGGCTGCCCGGCAAAATATTTCAGTGGCATGGCTATAAACAGGAGTAATAACCAGGAGAATGCCTCACCAAATCCAAGTATTCGTAAAAGCTTTAGGGCCGGGGAAGAAGCTTGAACCATTTTTAAATTATTAGTGGTAGTTTCAAAAGCGCGAAGATAGCACCCCGTGCGATGACTACAGATTAAGTTTTGGGGCATTTCTTTTAACATTAAAGCCCAAATATCGATTATGAAAATACTCTGGCAATACCTGAAACCCTACAAAGGCCTGGCGATTCTATCGTTGCTTCTTGCGGCTATCGCTCAGATCCTGGCGCTGGTCGATCCGGTGATCTTTGGTAAGATTATCGACGAATATGCTTCCAACCCGGGCAATAAAACGGAAAAGGAGCGGATCAACGGCGTGCTGCTGTTATTATTCCTTGGTATCGCGGTGGCTATTCTGGCAAGGCTGGCAAGGGCCTTTCAGGAATATGTGACCCGGCTTGTTGTGCAGAAGTTTGGAATGCAGATCTTCAATGACGGCCTGAAACAAACCCTCCGCCTGTCGTTCCAGGAGTTTGAAGATCAGCGCAGCGGCGAAACATTGTCTGTACTTCAAAAAGTTCGAACGGATACCGAACGTTTTATCAATGCTTTCATCAATATTGTTTTTTCATCATTGGTCGGTATGGGATTTCTGATCTGGTACGCTGTAACCAAACACTGGGCGCTGATTCCGGTTTTTTTGTTCGGGGTGTTGGTGCTTGGCAGTTTAACCGGATTGCTCAGTAAGAAAATCAAGACCGTACAACGCTCCATCAATCGGGAAACTTATAAGATGTCGGGAGTAATAACCGAATCGCTCCGAAATATCGAACTGGTCAAAAGTCTTGGTTTAACCTTTCCGGAGATCCGACGGCTCAGGGAACAAACCCAGAAAATTTTCGACCTGGAAATGTATAAGGTGAAGAATGTGCGCACGCTATCATTTCTACAGGGCACAACACTGAACATTCTGAAGCAGTCCATCTTATTTGCGTTATTGTGGCTTATTTTCCGGGATGTTCTAACCACCGGAGAACTGATCTCCATGCAGTTTATTTCTGTCGGCATATTTACTCCTCTGCAGGATCTTGGAAATATCATCCTGGCTTACCGGGAAGCCGAAGCGTCATTGAATAATTTTGATCAGCTCATGAAAAAGCCAATTGAGCAGCGGCCCGAATCTCCTACGGATATTGGCATTCTGAATCAGCTCGATTTTGACCAGGTGGTTTTTCGACATAAAACGGCTGCACAGAACGCGATCGATGGAATTTCCTTCAGCGCTTCAATAGGGGATACAATCGCCTTTGTAGGCCCTTCCGGCTCGGGAAAATCCACGCTTGTAAAGTTGCTGGTTGGATTATACACACCTGTTGAAGGTGATATCCGCTACAATAATGTTTCTACCAAAGAACTTCGCTATAATGAGATCAGGCGACAGTTGGGTTTTGTTACACAGGATACCCATTTGTTTTCCGGTTCGATCAAAGAAAATCTGCAACTGGTAAAATCGGATGCTACGGATGAAGAAATTATCATGGCCATGCAACAGGCATCAGCAACCGCTTTTTTGTCCCGAACCAGCAATGGAATTTATTCGCAGATCGGGGAGGGAGGCATTAAAATGTCGGGGGGTGAAAAACAGCGCTTATCGATTGCCCGCGCGCTGATCAGGAATCCGCGTTTATTGATCTTTGATGAAGCCACGTCGGCGCTGGATTCTTTAACAGAGGAGGAAATCACCCAAACAATCCGGAAGATTTCTACGGAACGGGAGCAAATAACGATTTTGATCGCGCACCGATTATCCACCATTATGCATGCCAATACCATCTATGTGCTGGAAAAAGGTCGTATCGTTGAAACCGGCAGCCATCATGAGTTGGTAGAACTCAGGGGATTATACTATGCCATGTGGCGGCAGCAGATCGGCGAGCGTAAACCGGTATAATATATCATATGCTGATCAGTGCATTCAGGGCTTTTGCAAGGCATTAATACCGTTATATAGGTGCATGAAGGTCACAGCCGGAGAAAGCGTCAGGGTATCGGTCACCGTTTTCTTTTCCTCCAGTTCTTTAATGAACGGTTCAAAACCCGACCAGATAGTCTGTACCATACCCTGAAAATTATTGCTCATTTGCCGGGTCGACTGCGTTCTGAAATCAATCATATCCTGCAACTGAATTCTTGCCAGCGTGGGATTTCTCCAGGGAGAGGTGACAACCCTGAATCCTTTCATGGCGAAATATACCGCCGTTTTATCGGCCCGCTCATAATGCCAGTCGCAGATCACAACGCTTTTCGGGATCATGTCTATAGCCCGGTGGGTATTGTTCATGCTGGCTTCCCACATGCCAATGCCGGTTGCCTGACCATCAATGAGGCGATCGCCCCAGATCCATAATTCACGATTTGACCTTTTGAGGTGATTAGCGATGGCAGTAACCTCTCCGGCAAATAATTCAGCCTTATCGCGTCCTTTACAGCGCGGACAACGATCATCCCCAATGTAAAAAACTTCATCCATACCGGCATGAAAGGCATCGGTTTCAAAAACAGTACAGATTTCATCCATCAGGGCGAATACGATAGCATGTACATCGGGATGTAGCGGACAATAACTTTTACAATAGAGTCCGTCGGCATTCGGCCATTCATATTTTTCAGGTATTTGTACATGTGGCGTTTCATCAAATTGCGGATAAACCTTCAGCAGATTCCCGAGAGTCGACTGCCATGACTGATGACCAAGAAGGTTGATCTGTGGAATGATCCGGATGCCCGCTTTCCTGCAGGCCTGAACAATTTTCTTAACGGCTTCCTTAGTCAGGGGATTGGCTCCCCGCAGCTCAGGATGAGATTCAAACGCGTAATTATAATCAACACGCAGGATCAGGGTGTTAACATTTCGTGGGGCAAGATGCTGATTGATAAAGGAAACAAAGCGATCCGTATCATCCAGGGAGGGAGCCGCAATACTCAAGCCTCGTACAGGCAATAATGAATCCAGTATAGCGGATCTCTGCTGTGAATAAGAATTTAAACCAGCTATGGCAAAAAAGAATACGAGTATGAATTTCATCATGAAAGTGTGATTTGTACTGATAGCCCGAATATAACTGTTAGGCAGGAGAAAGCAAAACCAAAAACAGTTCTGCAGATTTATTATTCTATTACTATGAAGGTATGCTAATCATCAGTGAGCAGGGATGCGGGTTTCAGCAAATCGCTTAAAGGAATTCAAATGGCGGAGCGTTTGTTTTTTGAATGTCCGGCCAAAAATAAATCCAATAATCTTCATGAACCCACTGAAGTTAAATTCCTGCTCAGATACATACCGGGTGCGGTTATCCGGTAATGGAATGAACCTGTTGGTGGAAATATTGTTCACGCCTTTAGCAGCATAGGTGGCGGTAAATTCTTCAGGAAGGTTGCGGATCATGATCGTTTCCACCATTTCGATGGTTCGCTTGCCCTGCTTGAATTGCAGAGCCGATTTAGCTCCCCGCTCACCGGGAATTCCTTCAAGGTGTGTAAAACCCTGAAACCCATCCATCCATTCTTTAAGGCTATCCGGGTCATCAAATAACGCCACTACGGCATCAATAGGCCGGTCGATGTCGATTTCTTCTTTATATTTCATGAAGAAGGATTTTCCGCTACCTTAAATTTACTTTATCTTCTCTGACATTCAAAATCAATCCGGTAATATAGAAATGTTTATGCAGGTCATATGATTGGGTGCCGATTTTCGCAGCATTTAACGGCTGTTTATCTGCGCCAATCTGCTTAAAATTCGCTGAATCTGCGGGAACCCCATTTCAGGAAATTTTGAGAGCTTAGTAAGTACCGGTATTTAGTGCCCGGCTTTCAATTATTTTACCATCCCGAAGGTGAAAAACATGATCACAGTAAGGCAGTACGTTTGCATCATGGGTAATGAAAATAACCGTTGTCTGCTCGCTCCCATATTGCCTGATTGATTTCAATACGGTAGCTGCAGTTTGCTGATCAAGTGCAGAAGTTGGTTCGTCAAGAACCAGGATCTTAGGATTACGATACAGTGCGCGGGCTATGGCGAGGCGTTGCGACTGGCCACCGGAGAGATTAACACCGTTTTCGCCGATCATGGTATTATACCCAAGTGGCAGGCTGCTGATCATTTCATGAATATCGAGTGATATGGAAATACGGATCAACCGTTCATAATCCGGTTCAGTATCACCAATAGCGATATTCTCCGCCACGGTTCCCGAAAAAAGTGCGTTTTGTTGCGGAACAATGCCAATTAACTGCCTGAGTTGCCCCGCCGGATACATTCGGATATCCATAGCAGATATAGTTATTTTTCCCTTGTTGAGAGGATAAAGCTGCTGCAACAAATACATAAGGGTAGATTTCCCACTGCCACTTTCCCCCGTGATGGCTACCGTGGTACCGATGGGAATTTGCAGATTGAAATCTTCAAACAATACCGATCGATTGGAATAGCTGAAGGAAACACCGTTGAATTCTATAAAGCCTTCTCCTGAAAACGGTATCTGTGCCAATGCGCTGTGTTGCGTTTCCGTTTCCAGATCTATGATTTCATATAAGCGGGCTGAGGCGATAAGCGCTTCCTGTACCATTTTATTCGCGTTGATCAGGAAGACCGCGGGTGCGGTGAAATATCCGATAAGCGCATAAAAGGAAAGTAACTCACCCGGAGACATTGCCCCCTCCACTACATAATAGCTTCCTGCCCATAGAATCAGAATCGTAAATGCTCTGGTGGTGAATTCCGTAAAACTTCCCAGCCACAACGATTTTACAGAAATTGTATAGAGGGTTCTGAGTAAACGAATAAAATTCCCTTCGGTTTTCGAATGGATAAATTTTTCCAGATGAAGCTGACGAACGGTGCTGATGTTGTTCAGGC
The DNA here is from genome assembly GCA_023409675.1 of Bacteroidota bacterium. Taxonomy (GTDB): domain Bacteria; phylum Bacteroidota; class Bacteroidia; order Chitinophagales; family Chitinophagaceae; genus Flavitalea. The sequence goes on along the minus strand of JAEYRC010000294.1, from coordinate 1,368 downwards.
TTTCAACCAGCCCGGCCTCAAGTTCGGCACTGTCCTGCATCACTTTCAACTGCCATTTTTTATTAATGCTATGACTCAGGAAAAACAGCAGGCCATAGAAGGGAAATATCAACAACATCAGCAGGGCCAGCTTCCAATGATAAATAAACATCAGGGCAAGAGCGCATACTATCATAAAGCTATTTACCAGTAGCGATACCGCAATGTCATTGATGAACAACCGAATTTTAACCGCATCATTGAGGCGGCTCATGATCTCTCCAACCCGCATCGTATCAAAAAACTTTTGCGGCAGTTCCAGTAAGTGCCGGTAATAGCCAAGGATCAGCCGTGCATCGATGAATTGCCCGGTGCGTAGCACCAGGATAGATTTAAAAAATCCTATCAGCAGTTGCATGATCAGCAGACCGATCATCACCATGCTCATCAGGTTGAGCAGGCGAATATTTCCGTCGACCAGCACAAAATCAACGATTTTCTGAACATATACCGACATGGCCAGTCCAAGTACCGTAAAAACCAGTGCTCCGATAAGGGTTTGAACCATTACCCCGGAATGCGGTCGGATCAGCTGCCAAAGCCTGGCCATTGGTGGCATCAGGCTATCCATCTTCACAAACCGTTCACCCGGGATGAGCATGACCAGCACGCCCGTCCATTCCCGCGTAAATTCGGCAGGGCGCATTTTCTTGAGTCTGCCAATGGCAGGATCCATTATGGTAATAAAGCGTTTACTAACGTGCATCAATACCACATAATGATGCAGCCCATTTTCAAGCACCAGGTGGGCAATCGCCGGAAGAGGAATCTTTGGTAAAACCTCCAGGCTTCCCCGGACACCCTTTGCACTGAAGCCCAGCTTTTCAGCAGCCTCAACCAGACCCAGAACATTCGTTCCCTTCTGATCTGTTCCCGCGTATTGCCGGATGCGGGCAATGGGCAAATAGAGTTTATGCCAGGCCGCTATGACTGCCAGGCAGGCGGCCCCACAATCTGTAATATCATGTTGTTTAATCAGTACGCCTTTCTTCATGCCGGAAATTTCATCAACAGGGAAAATTGTCTTGGTTCAGTATTTCTTATCTTTCTTTTTCCCATAGCAATTAGGTGTTGAGACAGAGGGGACAGAATGCTTTGTTTCATCATAACTGTTATTGCTGACCGGTAATTTATGTGTGAATGGATAATAGCTGCCCATCGAATTAATGCTTACAGGCCTCAGACAATCCGGCAGATTAAGGTATCGATCTAATAATTTTATTTCTTCCTTATACGATGCCCGGATTAATCCAGTCATCAATCTTATCATATAATAGTTGCCATGCAGAGCGGCGGGTAATAAAAAAGCGCACCCGATAGGTCATGCCC
>JAEYRC010000287.1 GCA_023409675.1 Bacteroidota bacterium | reverse complement strand
CCTACGAGTGAGGCCATCAGGTGCTCAATAGTGCTGACACGGGCGCCATTGGCTTCCAGGGTGGTGCTTCGATTGGTTTCCACTACATTGTCAACATCTGCCTTAATACAGGGTTTTTCGGGAAGATCGATCCGTTGAAAAACGATACCGGTATGGGGTTCAGCAGGTTTCAGGCGAATCGTTACCGATTTGCCGGTATGTATTCCCGCTCCGGAGATGGTAATCTCATCTTTTATTGTATGCTGAAAGTCTTGTCCGTTGCTGTTCGAGCGATCCATAGCCACGAAAGTATGAAAAGAATCGGAATGCACTGTAGGGTTTGATGTCTTGTTGCCAGGATTTTCAACCCAGGTTTAATACTGGGCCGATGTTGAATGAAGGGTGCAGCACGTTTAAACGCCCGCTTTCTCGGTGATCAGTTGCCGAACCAGTGCTTCCAGTTCCATGATCCGTTTTTCCAGATCCGGTAAGTTCCGGGTTACAGCCTGGCTTCGGAGAGCGCTGGTATAGTCGAAAGCCGGAGAGCCGGTTACAGAACTGTTCGGTTGCTTGATGGATTTACATACCCAGCTTTGAGCTTTGATCCGCGCGCCATCGGCAATCTGGATATGGCCCACGATACCTGCCTGACCGCCAATCATTACATTCTTACCAATTTTAGTACTGCCCGAAACCCCGGCCTGAGCCGCAATTACGGTATTGGTGCCTATTTCCACATTGTGTGCGATCTGGATCAGGTTGTCGAGCTTGGCTCCCTGGCGGATCAGCGTAGAACCCATGGTTGCCCTGTCGATGGTGGCATTGGCGCCAATTTCAACATTATCTTCAACCACTACATTACCGATCTGGGGCACCTTCTTGAAACTTCCGTCGGGCTGGGGAGCAAACCCAAAACCATCACTGCCGATAACTGTTCCGGCATGTATGGTTACCTGGTTGCCAATCTTACAATCGAAGGAAATTTTAACTCCCGGATGAATGATGCAGTTATTGCCGATGCGGACATTATCGCCCAGGTAAACACCGGGGAAAATCTTTACATTGTTTCCAATGACCACATTTTCACCGATATAGGCAAAAGCTCCTACAAAAAGATCATCGCCCAAAGTTGCCGATTCGGCTATATAAGAGGGTTGTTGTATCCCGCACAGATTGCGGGTTACCAGTTCCTGGTATTTGGAGAGCAGGGTAGCAAAGGCAGTATAGGCATTTGGAACCCGGATCAGCGTAGCGTCAATTTTTCGTTCAAGAAGTTGTGCATCATTGATGATGATCACACTTGCCCGGGTAACATAGAGATAATCTTCGTATTTCGGGTTGGCGAGAAAGGTGAGCTCACCGGCATTAGCCTCTTCAATTTTGCCAAAAGATACTATCGCAGCATCAGGATTCCCCTCAATTTTTCCATTTACAATAGTAGCGATCTGTGCTGCAGTGAATTGCATATAGTTAACATTACTGGTTTAATCAACGAACAGGGATTGGATCTTCATTCTCCGGGATAACAAATATAGAATTTTTTCATAGGCCTCGACAGCGTTTGCTGAATAAGGGCATTGTCTACAGCGGATATATCCCGAACCGAACCATCTTTAAAAAGAACATTTATCCGTTCATCTGAAGGATCATAGGTGGTATTCACCGCCTCTCCCTGAAAAACCAGGTATCGGCAGCTTTCCGGAGAAATATCCATTTTTTGGCAAATATTATTCCGTATCGATTCAATATAGCCTGTCTCAAAGGGTATTGACTGCAATTTAACTTTTAATAAACGGCGGTCGGTCAGGTAACGGCATAGGGTAGAAAGGATGATATCCGGATGATGCACCCAGTGTTTAACCGTCGTCATCACATCATAGTCATCAAGCTGACAGAACATATCCAGCCATTCAACAGTTGTTTTCCCGGTATATTCTTCCCGGAGAAAATAATTCAGTGGGCGGGTTACCGCAGTTACTTTCTTCCCTTCATCAAGCAGTTCCTTAGCGCGTTCAATTATCTTCACCAGCATCATCTCGGCGCTTAACACCGTCTTATGCAGGTAAACCTGCCAGTACATTAACCTGCGGCTTACCAGGAATTTTTCTATAGAATAAATCCCTTTTTCTTCCACCATCAGGTCGCCATTGTGCACCGTAAGCATCTTCAGGATCCGGTCGTACCCGATAACGCCCTCCGACACCCCGGTAAAAAAACTGTCGCGCGATAAATAATCCATCCGGTCAACATCCAACTGACCCGACACCAGTTGGTGCAGAAATTTTTTGGGATGTGTATTCGTAAAGATCTGTAATGCTGTATCGAGCCGACCTTCAAATTGATGATTAAGTGCCTGCATGATCTGCAGGGAAAGCGCTTCGTGATGCACATCGCGAACCAGCAACTGCTCCAGCGCATGAGAATAGGGGCCATGCCCGATATCATGTAGTAATATAGCAGCCTTTGCGCCGCTTTCTTCTTCAGTGCTTACAGGAATGCCTTTATGCTTTAGTTCAGACAGCGCGTTACACATCAAGTGATAAGCGCCAAGGGAGTGGTGCAAACGGGTATGCATGGCACCGGGATAAATCAGGTGCGCGAAAGCCATCTGGTGAATGCGCCGCAGCCGCTGGTACCAGGGATGCGAAACGATGTCCAGCACCAGGCGGTCGTCGAGTGTAATAAAGCCATATACAGGATCATTGATGATCTTTCTTATCCGGTCGGACATTCTGTTGATGATTTGTTAAAAGGTGACAGGCCTTCAGCGGGCAAAATTACAAATGCAGTATGGATAAAATAAATTTGTTAGCTTGTCGGTAATGCCAGATGTTGAACGGCAGGCATATCCTACAATATAATTTAAATTAACAGCATGTCGCCAGGAAAAATTCTATGGGTTGATGATGAAATTGAAAGTTTACAATCACAGATTCTTTTTTTACAACATAAAGGGTATGAAGTTAATGCCCTGACCAACGGATTCGACGCGATTGATTATGTGAAAGAAAATCCGGTAGATGTGGTGTTGCTCGATGAGACAATGCCCGGCATTACCGGTTTGGAAACGCTTGGAAAGATCAAGGAGGTAAATAACCAGATCCCGGTGGTGATGATCACCAAGAACGAAACAGAGAACCTCATGGATGAGGCAATCGGCAGCCAGATCACCGATTACCTCATTAAACCGGTCAATCCCAACCAGGTTTGGCTGAGTCTGAAAAAGATCATTGATAACAAACGCCTGGTGGCCGAACGTACCACCACCGCCTATCAGCAGCAGTTCCGGAATCTGTTTATGGCTCTGAACAGTAATCCCGACCATAATGAATGGATGGAGATCTACCGTAAGCTGGTATTCTGGGAACTGGAGATGGAAAAAAGCGACAGCCCCGAAATGCGGGAGATTTTTCAGCAGCAAAAAGGAGAAGCCAATACAGAATTCTTCAAATTTGTGAGTCGTCATTATGCCAGCTGGATTGATCCCAAAAGTGAAAAAGCGCCTATCATGTCGCATAACCTGGTTCAGTTCAAGGTACTTCCGCATGTAGAAAAAGGAGTTCCCACCTTCTTCGTGCTGCTCGATAACCTGCGCTATGATCAATGGAAAGCGATTCAGCCCATATTTGCCGAAAGCTTTCGGATCCTGGAAGAAGAAACTTTTTTCAGCATCCTGCCTACTGCTACCCAATATGCGCGCAATGCGATATTTTCAGGTATGCTGCCCGTTGAAATCGAAAAGAAGTTCCCTGCCCAGTGGAAAAATGATGATGAGGAGGGAGGTAAAAATTTACATGAAGAAACTTTCTTCAGGGCCCTGCTCAAAAAGCTGGGCCGCGATGACCTGAAGATATCGTATACCAAAGTGCTGAACAGCGCTGCCGGCCAGGACCTGGTGAATAACATTCATAACCTGTTGGGCAACGACCTGAATATCATCGTGTACAATTTTGTGGATATGATGAGCCATGCCCGAACCGAAATGGAAGTGCTGAAAGAGCTCGCGGGCGATGAAGTCAGTTACCGGTCGGTTACAAAAAGCTGGTTCGAGCATGCGCACCTTCACCAGGCACTGAAGAAGGTTGCCGATAAAAAAATCAACCTTATCCTGGCGACCGATCATGGCAGTGTTCGGGTAAAAACACCGGCGAAAGTTATTGGCGACAAGCAAACCACCACCAACCTCCGGTATAAACATGGCCGTAACCTGAACTATGATAATAAGGATGTGCTCGCGTTCAGGGATCCGCGTGAGGCCGGACTTCCTGTGCCCAGCGTAAATTCTTCGTATATCTTTGCCCGTGAGGATGTCTTTCTCTGTTATCCGAATAATTATAATTATTATGTCAATTACTACCGGAATACCTTTCAGCACGGAGGGGTAAGTATGGAAGAAATGATCGTTCCCGTGGTGAAAATGACGAGTCGGGAGTAAGGGCGGCTCGCAATGACGAAAAGCCAGCAGGTCTCACTGTATTATTCAAACTGTTATTGTTAGGGCGTCATTGCGAGGGCTCTGCCCGAAGCAATCCAGTACGGTTGCCACTTCTGGTTGTCATCGCGGTGCCATGTTTTTCTGGATTGCTTCGCCTTTGGCTCGCAATGACGAAACAGCCTGGATTGCTTCGCCTTCGGCTCGCAATGACGGAACAGCTAGCAGGTCTTATTGAATTATTCAAGGTGTTATTGTCAGAGCGTCATTGTGAGGGCTCTGCCCGAAGCAATCCAGTACGGTTACTACTTCTGGTTGTCATCGCGGTGTATTGTTTTTCTTGATTGCTACGCCCCCGGCTCGCAATGACGGAAAGCTAGCAGGTCTCACTGTATTATTCAAGCTGTTAATGTCAGGGCGTCATTGCGAGGGCTCTGCCCGAAGCAATCCAGTGCGGTGTTGCTTCTGGTTTTCATCACGGTGCATTGTTTTTCTGGATTGCTTCGCCTCCGGCTCGCAATGACGGAAAGCTAGCAGGTCTCACTGTATTATTCAAGCTGTTATTGTCAGGGCGTCATTGCGAGGGCTCTGCCCGAAGCAATCCAGTGCGTTTGCCACTTCTGGTTGTCATGGCGGTGCATTGTTTTTCTGGATTGCTTCGCCTTCGGCTCGCCATGACGGGTTACGTTATTGCGAGGGTTTTACCCGAACCGATGGTACCGGTTCAGGTTTTCGAGGAAAGAAATCCTACAGCGGTCGGCTATTCTCCGGTAATTAAATAAGGCCTGAGCCGGTTTACCATTTCCGGCGTGAAGGTGGTTATTCGCAACAGATCATCCACAGAAGAAAAGGGCCCGTGTTGTTGCCGGTATTGAACAAGAAGCCTGGAAGCTGAATAACTAATATACGGGTGGCGCGAAAGCACATCTGCCATAGCGGTATTGATATTGATTTTTTGTATTGAAACGGAGTCGCATATCAGCAGTGGTTCAATCCTGTTGAACAATTCTTCCGGTATGCCATATACCTCACGGACCTGGTTAACCGAATAAAATCCACCCAGACCGTTCCTGAATTTAAGGATCCGGGCAGCAAGTTTTGTTCCGATTCCCGGTAATTCCATCAGTGCTGTACTATCGGCCTTATTGATTTCCACCGGCCTGCCGTCGTAAGCTGGTTTAGCGCCGTACTTCCGGTCTGGCGATCGGTATGAACGATCTTCTTTTTTTCTTTCGTGCTGCAGCAATTCACCTTCGGCATGGGTATTGGCCCTAGACGAAAGCGTAGTTGATGGGGATCTAAAAGCTTCCTTATTATTTATTAGCGAATCCGGCTGATACCGTTGCCGGGGAATTCGCGCTGATGTAGCCGTCTGCTCTTCAATACGCACATACGCAAGCAGGCGCTGGAGGTCAGCCTGCCGGAGACCATAAATTTTTTCGAGATCTTCCGGCTTTTTGAATTTTCCGCCCTTGGCCCGGTACCTGTCAATGGTTTGTGCCGTTCGTTCCCGAATGCCGAGTTTAACCCAGCCGGCAGTGCTCAGCGTATTAGGATCAAAATAAAATGGAGTCACTTCTTGTTTTTTATACTGCTCCCTGTTCGCGATAGTTGCGATGGAACCGGTGTATGCGACCAGGCTTTTTTCCGGTAACATGGCTTTTTCTGCGAGGAGCCGCTTTTCCGCAGCGGTCAGGGGTTTGTCGGGGATAAAGTATGGGGAGATCATCAATCCCACAATTATTGCAGCAATCACTATGGCCCCGTTGCGCTCTTTGCGCGAAAACACAAAGTATTCTTTCCAGCCCTGCTTTTTCATCCTCACCATTTTGATAGCAAGGTAGTGCGTGCAACAAGGTAGGCAATGAGTGTATCACGCAGATTATACAGTGATTTTCAGCCCGTCCCACGCTAATTCAACACCTTCTGGCAGTTCTTTACTCACCTCCTGGTGCAATCCCATCTGGTGGCTAAGATGGGTGAAATAGGTTTGGGGAACGCCTATCTGTTCTGCCACTTGAATTCCTTCTTTCAGGGAAAAATGCGAGATGTGCTTTTCTTTCCGCAGGGTATTCAGCACCAGCACTTTCGAGCCGCTGATCTTTTGCAGTTCGGGCGGATCAATTTTGTTGGCATCCGTGATATAGGTAAAGTTGCCAAGCCTGAAACCATATACAGGCATTTTCATATGCCAGACCATAATGGGCGTCACCGGAATATCGCCAATAAAAAACGGCGTCAGATCGATCGTATGGATTCGGATCTCCGGAACACCAGGATGACGATTTTCGGCAAACGCATAGGGAAATTCCCGAATCAGCACACTTTGCGTTAATTCATTCGCATAAATATCCATGGCTTTGCCCGAGAAATAATTAAATGCCCGAACATCATCAAGGCCGGCAACATGGTCTTTGTGCGGATGGGTGAACAAAATGGCATCCAGGTGGTTTACGGCATTGCGAAGCATCTGGTAGCGGAAATCCGGGCCGGCATCTATGGAAATGGTGGTGGTGGCGGATTGGATCAGCACACTCGATCGCAGGCGCTTATCGCGTTTGTCATCGGAACGGCATACATCGCAGGTGCAGCCGATCATCGGCACGCCGCCGCTGGTACCGGTACCCAGGAAAGTAATGCTTAGTGGAGGCGTTAACACGGCATCAAATCTAACCATTTATCAGGAGCAGCTCAGGATTGATCACCGGAATTTTTCTGGAGCTCCTGATGCGCAAGTGCTTCCCGCAGCATTTTTTTGGATTCAGGGCTGAGCAGCTCTGCATTGATCTCGATCTGGGGCATTATATCGATCAGCGTATTGATTCTTCCTTCCAATTGAAGAAATTTATTCAGCACCACCACCTTGCGTTGCTCAAGAATGCAGTAACCACTTTGAAAGGTGCCCCGTTCGTAGCGGATGACATAATTCATTTCATCGAAGATCTTTTCGATCTTATCTAACGTATGCTGGGTGTATTTCATACTGCTGCGAAATTACTCTTTGATCGACAGGATTCAATAGATACCCCCATTATTTTGTTCTGCACCTGAAATCGTCTTTTTCTACCCGATCGGTAGGAGGTACTGCCGGCAGTGCACAAATGCACGAGCAGCACCGCGGATAAGGAATTGCTGACTTTAACTAACACTCGTTAGTATTTTTGATTATCTTGCCGCACAAAATACGCTTACATGAACTTTGAGACCGATGAACTCAGCAGCCAGGTAGCCCAGGTAGCCCGTGATTTTGCTTTGCAGCATATAAAGCCGCACCTGATGGAGTGGGACGAAAGCCAGGAATTTCCTGTACAGGTTTTTAAAGAAATGGGAAAGCTTGGCCTGATGGGCGTACTGGTGCCGGAGCAATATGGTGGATCGGGATTCGGATACCTGGAATATGTAGCCGTCATCCGGGAAATCGCCCGCGTATGCGGATCGGTGGGTTTAAGTCTGGCCGCCCACAATTCACTTTGCACAGGCCATATCCTTGCCTTTGGTTCGGAAGAACAGAAACAACAATACCTCCCTCGTCTTGCCAGTGCGGAGGCTATCGGTGCCTGGGGGCTTACCGAAGCCAATACCGGCAGTGATGCCGGAAATATGCAGTGCACGGCTGTGCGCGATGGCGACGACTGGATCATCAACGGAACTAAGAACTGGATTACGCATGGGATAAGCGGAGATATCGCGGTGGTCATTGCCCGTACCGGTGAACCCCGCACCAGGGATAATTCAACCGCATTTATTGTTGAACGCGGAACAGCCGGTTTTCAGGGTGGAAAGAAAGAAAACAAACTGGGCATGCGCGCCAGTGAAACAGCCGAGATGATTTTTGATAATTGCCGTATCCCCGACTCTCAGCGTATGGGGGATGTTGGCGCCGGCTTTAAGCAGGCCATGAAGGTACTCGATGGAGGGCGTATTTCCATTGCAGCCTTGTCTATCGGAATCGCGAAAGGTGCGTATGACGCGGCCCTGGCCTATTCGCAGGAGCGGCATCAGTTTGATCAGCCAATTTCCTCTTTCCAGGGCATATCCTTTAAGCTGGCCGATATGGCCACGGAAATTATGGCGGCAGAATTACTGACCCTGCAGGCTGCGGATCTTAAAAACCGGGGTCAGGCCATGACCCGCGAAGCCGCCATGGCAAAGTATTATGCCAGCGAAGTAGCGGTTAAAGTTTCCACTGATGCTGTTCAGATCTTTGGTGGCTATGGTTATACCAAAGATTTTCCGGTGGAGAAATTCTACCGCGACAGTAAACTATGTACGATAGGAGAGGGAACATCCGAAATTCAAAAGATCGTCATCGCGCGGGAAGAGCTGCGGAAATAAGGCGAATATGCCTAAGGCTGAATAGGAACTTATATTTTTATATTCAATTATATAGTAGCCATCAGCAAAGTTCTATAAACGGTACACATTTCCGAATAAGATGAAATGCCGGGCAGTCTAATGCTTATTAGCCATAAGCCTTGTCAACATACCGGGTATGAATTTTGATCAACTATCTCCTTTAATTGAGCGCTGAAATTCCTTATCAATCGATCCATCTGAACATACCATACATCGCTATCTGCCATGGATAGCCGCCATTGCATTCTTCATGCAGGCGCTCGATGGCACCATTCTGAATACGGCTTTGCCTTCCATCGCTGCCGACCTGGGCTA
>JAEYRC010000154.1 GCA_023409675.1 Bacteroidota bacterium | reverse complement strand
GCGTTTCGACCCAGACCAGCCGGGTGTTCGGGCGCAGGGCCGCTTTGACCGCGTCGGCGCTGCCCACATCCACATAGGAGATGTCGAGGCCGGCCGATTGCTTGCGGACGCGCTCGAAAAGCCGGCGCGTTCCGCCATAGAGATCATCCGATGCGACGATGTGGGATCCATGATCGAGCAGGTCCAGCACCGTCGCGCTCGCGGCGAGTCCGGAAGCGAAGGCAAAGGCTGCGGAACCGCCTTCGAGATCCGAGATGCAGCGTTCGAAGGCCATGCGCGTCGGATTCTGCGAGCGCGCGTATTCGAAACCCTTATTCTTTCCCGGTGCTTCCTGAACATAGGTCGACGTTTGAAATATAGGTGTCATGATCGCGCCGGTGGAAGGATCAGGTTCAACACCTGCGTGAATCAGCTTGGTTCCAAGTTTCATAATGATGAGTTTTGCCCGGCAAAGATGCTGAAATTTCCCCGTGCAGAAAAAATCCCGTTTATACCATAGCAAGATCAACTTATCTGGTTGTACTGATTATGATTACCGGTCATCTACGCTATTCCAGTTTAACAATAGCTTAACCATCGTGATGTAACATATTGAAATCGCCTGTATCCCTTGCTGGTAAAGGGTTACAGGAAATCATCAAAACTGTATTCATTGTCATTGTAAGGGTGTAATAATACTACTTATCATGACTATACCTCCGGTACTAATTCAATTGACTCAGGATACTTCACATACTACATTTGAACTGTAATTGTCATTCATCAATAAATCATTCGTCATGAAAAAGTCTTTCGCTATGCTGATCGCCATGTGCTTTGCAATAAGTGCATTTGCCTTCAATCCGGCCGTAAATGAAAAAGTTCTACGGTCATTCAATCAAACCTTCACCGCCGCTACAGAAGTTATCTGGGAAGAACATGATAACTATTATGCAGTGAGTTTCGTTAACAACGGTATCCGGTCTAAGGTCAGGTATGACAAAGATGGCGTTATGACCAATGCCATACGTTATTACGATCCTTCCATGCTTCCGTTGAATGTTCTGAATACCCTTAAGAAGGCTTATCCGGCCCGGGAATTATTCGGTGTAACCGAAGTGTCTGCCGGCATTAATACCGTATACTATGTAAAAATGCAGGATGCCCGGTTCTGGTATACCATCCAGATCGATCCCTCAGGTAATACACGCATTTATGAAAAATATAAAAAAGCCTGATTATGCTGCATTCTGGTTGAGCCGCCCTTACCGGCGGCTTTTTTATTGCGAAGTAATGACTACTGCCTGCATTTTTTTCAGGGTTCTTCCCGATGAATGATAGGCCTTCAGTATGATAACATATAACCCATTGGTGATCTTCTTCCCCTGTGCACTCATTCCATTCCAAATTACAGCGCCGCTGCGACCCAGCGCAGCATTGGGCATCAAATCAGCTACCTTACCACCTCCAGCGGTATAAAGCTGCAACATCCCATGCCAGCCGCTCTCCTCAAATCTGTAATTGATCCGGGTAAAGTCGTTGATGCCATCACCATTTGGACTGAACACGGCAGGTTCAATGCTCAGTTCTCCGGATGCGGATGTTGATGTGCCGAATTGCGAATTGCGGTAACCGGGTGTGCCATACCCGGCTGTCGACGAGGCCGAACTCCAGTTGTCGGGCCGGGCGGCAGGAATAGCCGGGTCGATGCGTTCCAGAGCAACGCCATTGGCATCCTTTATCCATGGCGAGTGCATCTTTTCCGTATAGCGCAGCTCATCGAGCACATTGCCCTGTTGATCCGCTACAACTACATAGCCCTGATCATCAGGAAAAGATGGAAGTTTTCCGGCCTGCAGCAGTGATCCATCAAAACGTATCGTGTATTCCTGCGCAATATTTTCCTGGTCGCTGGTCAGCGCGATATAGTCGCCGGGAAAGAACAGCCTGGGTTGCTCTGAAAAGCGGGTATAGGTGCCCGTTCCATTCGACAGGTACAGATCCGCGAGGTTGAAAGCGCTGCCTCCGGTATGAAGTATTTCTACATAATCGGCACCACCCGATCGGGGATTGAACAGAATTTCATTGATGCGTACCTCACCAGCCAAAGGCATTTCTGCCAGTCCGGCGCGAATGGAATTGGACAGTCCAATGAGATTGCCGGCACAATCACGGAAACCCGTAACCGAAATGGTATAGATTGTATTCCGTTCAAGTGGCTTGCTTAGGCCGACTTCCACCCATTTGTGGAAGGGTTCGAGGGTATGAATCGACAGGCTGCTGCCGGTATAATCCGCAAGCTGAACCTGCGGTGTGCCTTCTTTTAACGGAACAGGTTCATCAAAGAAAAGCAGTAGCGTCAAACTATCCGCAACATAAGCTCCGTTAAGACCCGGAGGTTGAAGATCGGGATTATCACGCGCCGTAGCATTGTTCCGGCCCGGGCTGCCACCTGAAGGATCGGTGCTGGCCAGCCAGTTGGATGCGCCTGAGCAGGGATTGCGCATATCGGACATTTCAAGGCTCCAGCCGCCGGCGGATTTCAAGCCGTTCGAATACCAGGCAATGGTATAAGCCAGCGCGTGAATTACCTGCCCGGAAGGGTCCCGAAGGATAAGATGATCCGCGTCGTTATTCAGGGAAGGAAAACCGGTGAGGCCAAGAACATCTCCATAGACGGCATAGTGAGCAGCAGCGGCGGAAGGGCACAGGATAATCCTTTGTCCGGGTTTTAGCAGATAGGAATTGCGAATCAGCGCTGATGCGCTTTCATCAGACAGGGTCCAATGCCGCAGGTCTATTGCAGTGTCGCTAATATTGGTCAGCTCAACAAATTCGTATTCGGGCAACCCTACTGATGGAGTAGGGTCGGCCATGAACTCCGTGATCAATATGCTATAGCGCTCATAATCCTGTGCAATGCTTTGCAGAGGTTGCAGGATGAGGGAGAGCAACAACCATCTTATCATATCAGCAAAATAGCATGGTGCTACAGGAAGATCATGATGATATCACGCAGAAGGAAAGGGAAAATAATTTTGGAATCGCAAGATTAAGCGGTTAATTTTGACCTGATGACGACAATTACCAGTACAAAACGTAGCATTAAACACCATTACGACCAGGAAGGTTAATGGATATTTTGTACTAAAAAATAACTAAGCGCCTTTCTCCCGGAGAAAGGCTTTTTTTATGGCTTTTTTTATAACCCTTTAAAACCCCGCATGGGGATTGAGACATCATGAAATTAGCAGTTGTAGGGGCTACCGGCCTCGTAGGAACCAAAATGTTGCAGGTGCTGGAAGAGCGCAATTTTCCCGTGACTGAATTACTGGTTGTGGCTTCTGAACGTTCTGTCGGCAAGGAAGTGCACTTCAGGGGAAAACCCTATATCGTGATTGGTATGGAAGATGCTATCCGGGCGAAGCCGGCGATCGCGATCTTTTCAGCCGGGGGATCAACCTCTCTTGAATGGGCGCCCAAATTCGCGGAAGCAGGTATAACCGTTATTGACAATTCCTCTGCCTGGCGCATGGATCCCACAAAGAAACTGGTAGTTCCTGAAGTTAATGCCGAAGTATTGGATGCCGATGACCTGATCATTGCTAACCCGAATTGTTCAACCATACAGATGGTGGTGGCGCTTCATCCCCTTCATAAGCGTTATGGCATTAAACGCGTGGTAGTGAGTACCTATCAAAGTGTAACCGGTACCGGAAAGAAAGCTGTGGACCAGATGATTGGAGAAAGAGCCAAAGCGCTGGGTAACGGAGACGCGTATCCGATGGCCTATGCCTATCCTATCGACCTGAATGTAATTCCGCAGATAGATGTATTTACCGACAATGGTTATACGAAGGAAGAGATGAAGATGGTGAAGGAAACCAATAAGATCATGGGTGATGACAGCATACGCGTTACGGCTACCACCGTGCGTATTCCGGTGATGGGCGGGCATAGCGAAAGTGTGAATGTTGAGTTTGCGCGTCCTTTTACGCTGGAGGAGGTCAGGCAGGAACTGGCAGCCGCTCCGGGAGTAACCGTTGTGGATGAGCCATCGGCTGCACGCTACCCGATGCCAATGGATGCTCATGATAAAGATGATGTTTTTGTTGGCCGGCTGCGCATTGATGAATCACAACCCAATACCCTTAACATGTGGATTGTAAGTGATAATCTTCGCAAAGGCGCCGCCACAAATGCGATTCAGATCGCCGAATACCTCAGTGCCCGCTGGAAAGCAGAAGGCCGCGAAAACTAATACGTAAGCATTGGAATCGTGTAGATCTGTACGATGTATAAGGAAGTTTGGATAACGATCCTGAATTGCGGTTATCTGCTGAGTGAATGTGCATTACCGGAGATGCATGATGCTTCTACATAAAAAAAACAGCCTGATTTGTACCAGGCTGTTTTTTTGCTGTAGAGGGAGGACTCGAACCTCCACGAAGCGGTTAGCTATAGCGCAATGTTAGTGGTGGTCAACCCCAGTCGCTCCGGTTGCCCGAAACGGCATTACACTACGTTTATCCCGTGATCTCCACCCCCGAGACAAGAGGGCATGTCTGCCAAAAATTCCATCACTCCACAAGATGTCCCGTTTCCGGGATGATTATGAAGCAAAATTAAGGGAATGCCCGTTTGATTACAAATTATTCAAGAATAATTTTGAATTATTCGATATTATTTAAATATTTATTCATAATATTGAATATTTCAAAAAAATCGATTCAAATGGCGGGGAAATTAAATCTTGACAAACTTGATCTGCAGATTATTCAGGAGATGATGGAAAATGCTGAAATATCCTATGCCGATCTGGGAAAGAAACTGTTTGTTTCCGGCGGAACCATTCATGTACGGATAAAAAAGCTTCAGGAAGCGGGTATTGTGAAAGGTACGCGATTAAATGTTGACCTGCGCCAACTGGGTTACGATGTTGTGGCTTTTATCGGCATTTTTCTGGAAAAGAGCTCATTGTATGATATTGTTGCCGGCGAGCTGCAGAAGATTCCGGAGATCGTTCGGCTGAACTATACCACCGGAAATTACAGCATGTTTGCGGAAATCATCTGCAAAGATATCAACCAGTTGCGCTATGTTTTACACGATGAATTGCAGAAAATCAAAGGTATTGAGCGTACGGAAACGATCATTTCTCTTGAAGAAAGTTTTTCCCGCAATGCGCGGGTTTATTCTGCCTGATGTAAAAAATGGATGATTTCATTTTGCTTACCGGCGTTTTATAGTATTTTTAGTCTTACGGAAAATCCACATATGAAAGGAATTCTTTACGGTTTAGTGCTGCTGCTGTGTTTAACGACCGCCTGTAAGAAAAAAGGGGGTGGAGGAGATGGCCCCTGTACAGAAACCGGGCTGGCATTTACCTCATCACCTGCTGTGGGTACCGTACAAACTCCGGCTCCGGGTCCAAACTTCCCTGTGCAGGTTACGCTGTCCAACATTCCGTCGGCAGGTGCCACTATAACTGTTACGGCAAGGCCCGAATCGAGCGGTCCGGCCTTTTATACCGAAACCCGCAACAGCTCGCAGGCGGCCAATGCCTTTAACATCACCAATACTCCGTTAAATGTGGTGAGCATTGTTGAAATCAAGGTGGTGTCGGCCTCCTGCAATACCAATAAAGCGGAAGGCTCTTACCGCTTTTCACGAAAATAAACTTGCTTACTGACCGGTACAGGCTGCATCATCAACCGTGCTTCATCCCTGCTAACTGCACGGATAATTTGCCTGATCTTGAACGGTTCAGGGCTTATTCATTAAGTTTGACCGGTGATTCCTTTTTTTATACTACTGTTTTTGTCGGGGCTGGTACTTTATGGCTGGCTTATTGAAAAATACCGGAAAGCCTGGACGCGCCTTCCGGAGTTTACGGCTTCGGATGCGACACCGGGCAGCAGCATTTCTGTTGTTATAGCTGCAAGAAATGAGGAGAAAAATATCCCGGCACTGCTTCATGCGCTTTCTGCGCAGCAGTATCCGGTCGATATATGGGAGCTGATTATTATCGATGATCAATCTTCCGATAGTACCTATGATTTGTTGAGTGCCTACTCCGGGCCGGTCAGACTGAAACTGCTCCGGCTTTCAGCGGATACCAGCCAGGCGCATAAAAAGCGGGCATTGGAAACCGGTATTGCACACGCGACGGGGAAGCTGATCGTCACCACGGATGCGGATTGTATTTTTGGTCCGAAATGGTTGCATACGATTGCCGCCTATTATGAATCATCCGGCAGACGCTGTATTGCGGCCCCCGTACAATACCTTGCGGCCAATACGCCACTGGCGGTCTTCCAAACGCTTGATTTCATCACCCTTCAGGGCATTACCGGAGCTTCGCTGGCCTCGGGGCTGCACCTCATGAGCAACGGCGCGAATTTTATCTTTGAACGGAACCTGTTTTTTGAAGTCGGAGGCTATGCCGGAATTGATACTACTCCTTCAGGTGACGACATGTTGCTGATGCAGAAAATAGAAAGCGCCTTTCCGGGCAGTACCGGCTACCTAAAAAGCCGTGATGCTATTGTTTATACACATCCTATGCCCTCGCTGCGTTCTTTTCTGAACCAACGGATCCGCTGGGCCAGTAAAACCGGCAGTTACCGCGATAAAAATACCTTTCGAATCCTGCTGCTTGTATACCTGTTAAACCTCTGTTTCCTGATCCTTGCCCTGCTGGTACTGGCAGACCCCTTCCTGATCTTTCTGCTGGTATTGTTCCTGCTGGCGAAGGTGCTGATCGAATACCCTTTTGTTTCCATTGTAGCAAAATTTTTCGGTTCAGGACACCTGATGAAATGGTTCCTGCTTATGCAACCCCTGCATATGGTATATACCGTGCTGGCCGGCTTCATGGGCAGGTTCGGATCATATAAATGGAAAGATCGGAAGATCACCAAACAGGCTGCCTGACTATCAGAATAATGTACGATGAGTCAATAATTTTTTTAAAGAAAGACAGTGTAGATAAGGCCTGTCAGCCTCCAAAATTTTTATTTTTTTCCACTTGCCGGATTAAAAGAATTTTATTAAGTTTGAATAGTTGTATAAACAACTATATGTCAAACAACCAATTTAAACGGGGCGAGCTCTACAGCTTTATTACGGGAAAGGCATCCATCGCCATTGCCCGCAGGCTGCAGAAAAAATTCAACAGTGCGGGTCTGAATCTTACCATTGAACAATGGAGTGTATTGTATCATCTATGGAAAGAGGATGGCGTAAGCCAGCAGGACCTGTGTAACAGCACCTTTCGGGACAAGCCCAGCATTACCCGCCTGGTCGATAATCTTGAAAAGCTAAAGCTGGTGAAACGGGTAGCATCTGAAAAAGACCGGCGCATCAATAAAATATACCTGACGCCCGTTGGCCTGCGCTTGCAGGAAGGTTCCATGCAACTGGCTGAAGAAACCCTGAATGAAGCGCTCGAAGGGATACCAACCGCACAGGTGAACCTTTGTAAGGAGATCCTGCAGCGGGTATACGATAACCTGAACAACAGCTAAATTTTTATTCACCTAATACCTTCGTCATGAGTACCGCAGCAGAAATACACAAAGCGCCTAAAGGGGCAGAATGGCTGATCCGGGAAGGTTCAGCGGAAGAAACCTTCATACCCGAAGAATACAATGAAGAGCAGCAGATGGTTAAGGATATGTGCAGCGACTTCCTGGAAACAGAGGTGCTGCCTATACTGGAACGCATCGATAAGCTGGAAGAAGGACTGATGCCTTCTCTTGTTCAAAAAGCCGGAGACCAGGGTTTGCTGGGTACGTCGATACCAGAAGCGTATGGCGGACTGGGTAAAGATTTTATTACGTCTACACTTGTCAATGAAGGACTGGGAGGCGGATTTTCATTCTCCGTAGCAGTGGCAGCACACACCGGCATCGGTACCCTGCCGATCCTCTATTTCGGAACAGATGCGCAAAAGCAGAAATATATCCCAAAGCTGGCTACCGGTGAATGGAAAGGCGCTTACGGTTTAACAGAACCGAACAGTGGCAGCGATGCCCTTGGTGCCAAAACAACAGCCCGCCTGAATGAGGCAGGAACACACTACCTGCTGAACGGACAAAAAGTATGGATCACCAACGGTGGCTTCGCGGATATCTATACTGTTTTCGCAAAAATTGACGGAAACCAGTTTACGGCGTTTATAGTTGAACGTGACTTCGAAGGATTTACGCGGGGACCGGAAGAACATAAGATGGGCATCAAAGGCTCTTCAACCGTACAGTTGTATTTCCAGGATTGTAAAGTGCCGGTTGAGAATGTACTGGGTGAAGTAGGTAAAGGACATATCATTGCGTTCAACATTCTGAATATCGGTCGGCTGAAATTATGTGCTGCCGCACTGGGTGGCGCCAAACGTTCTGCCGCTATTGCAATTAAATACGCCATTGAGCGCGAACAATTCAAACAAAGCATATCCAATTTTGGTGCGGTGAAACATAAGATCGCCGCCATAGGAATTCAGAACTGGGTATGCGAAAGCGCCCTGTACCGCACCGCCAAATGGATTGAGGATAAAGAGCAGGAATTACTGTCGGAAGGCAAGCCATTTAATGAAGCATTGCTTGGCGCCGCGGAAGAATATGCCATTGAATGCGCTATGCTGAAAGTATATGGCAGTGAGGTACTGGATTTTGTAGTGGATGAAGGTGTGCAGATCCATGGCGGAAATGGTTATAGCGATGAGTATGTTATTTCCCGGGCCTACCGTGATTCCAGGATCAACCGCATCTATGAAGGCACGAATGAAATCAATCGCCTGTTAATGGTGGATATGGTATTGAAACGTGCGATGAAAGGAAGGCTCGACCTTATGGGACCTGCTATGAATGTTTCAAAGGAGCTGATGAGCATACCGGATTTCGGAGAGGATGACAGTACCGCTTTTGCAAAAGAGCGCAAGCTGATCGCCAACTTCAAAAAAGCGATCCTTCTGACCGCAGGCGCGGCCGTGCAGAAGTTGATGATGAAAATTGAAGATGAACAGGAAATATTGATGAATATTGCCGATATGGCTATTGAAACCTTTAATGCCGAAAGCGCGTTATTGCGTTGCATCAAGCTACAGTCGGGCGCTCCCGATGCGGATCACAGCTATGAATATGATATCCTGCGCTGTTACCTGACCGAAGCCGCTGAAAAGATCGGTAAGGCCGGCAGGGAGGCGATAAACGGATTTGCCGAAGGCGATGAACACCGCATGATGTTGCTGGGCATTAAACGCTTTACCAAAGCGGAACCCTTCAATGCCAAAGATGCACGCCGGCGGATAGCTGATAAACTGATCGCGCTTGGCGGATATCCGCTGTAACGGAACGGAGATAATTTGCGGGAATTTTTCTGAATGAAGTTGTATTTTCACCTGTGTACATTCAACTCATTCAGGAAACCGATAATCATCTATTGTTATGACTAAAAATTCCCGCAGGACCTTTCTGTCTTCTACCGGAAAACTGGCTGTTGTTTCGGGTTTAACTACCTTTGCGGTAAATTGTACACCCGCCATGAAATCCGAGAATATTTTTGTACACCATGTTTATTTCTGGTTAAAGAATCCCGATAGCCGTGAAGACCTGGCGAAACTACATGAAGGGTTGAAGAAGCTCAGCAAGATCAAAAACCTGAAGATGTCGCATATCGGTAAACCTGCCGAAACCAATCGCGAGGTGATCGAAAATTCCTATACCGTTTCCTGGCTCACCATCTTCGACAGTAAGGAGGAAGAAGAGAAATACCAGGTCGACCCGATTCACCTTGAATTCGTGGAAACCTGCAGCAACCTGTGGTCGAAGGTCGTGGTATACGATTCTGTGGATCTGGGTTAAGCCCGATAGCGGCAGTTGACAGCTCTGTAATTTTCTCTTTATGATACGCACCACTGCCTGGTTGATCCCGGCACTTTTTATGGTGATGGCCTGCCATACACCCCGCGGAACCCAAACCCGGGATGACGGCAAACTTCATATCACCTTATTACAGATCAACGATGTCTATGAGATCGCTCCGCTGGAGGGCGGTAAGGTCGGGGGTATGGCACGTGTGGCCACCATCAAAAAAGAGTATCTCCGGAAAAATCCCAATACCTTCCTGATCATGGCCGGTGATTTTTTAAGTCCATCGGTATATAACGGCCTTTCTTATGAAGGAACACGAATTCGTGGCCGGCAAATGGTGGACGCGATGAATGTGGCCGGGGTCGATTTTGCCGTTTTTGGAAATCATGAATTTGACATTACTGAAACGGAATTGCAATCCCGGCTGAATGAATCGCAATTTCAGTGGGTGGCTTCCAACACCTTTCATCAGCAGGCTTCAGGAGTAGCCTATTTTAAAAAGATCTCCGATACAGGGATGGTGGAATTTCCCACCGCTACAGTGCTGAACCTTACTGATGCCGACGGTACCCGTGCGCGGATCGGCATCATTGGTACCACCCTTCCCTTTAATAAGGCGTCGTATGTATCCTACACCGATCCACTGGAAACCGCTAAGCGTCTTTATGATTCGCTCGCTCCCGTCTGTGATGCCGTCATAGCCCTTACTCATCAGCTCATGGAAGACGATATCCTGCTGGCACAGGAACTACCCGGGCTGGCACTGATAGCCGGAGGGCATGAGCATGATATGCGTTACCAGCAGGTTGGGCCGGTGCTGATCACCAAGGCCCATGCCAATGCCCGAACCCTATATGCGCTTGACCTGACCATTAATGTCAAAAACAAAAAGCGCTCCGTAGCGTCGTCACTGATTGCTGTGGATGATCAGGTGGCTATCGACAGCAGCACCCATGCAGTTGTACAGAAATGGATCGATATTGCCGATCAGAATTATTCGCGGGCGGGGTTCAATGCCGCGGAGATCATCCGTACTTCAGGTGATCCATTGGATGGCCGGGAAGCTGCGGTACGCAATGCCTCCACCAATTTCACGGAACTCATCACTAAGGCGATGGCAGCGGCTGCCCCGGATGCAGACCTGGTATTGCTCAATTCCGGATCCATACGGGTTGATGATATCCTGCACATGCCGATCACTCAGTTTGATATCCTGCGCAGCCTGCCCTATGGCGGTTCCATCCGTGAGGTGGATATGAAAGGCAGTCTGCTGTTGCAGGTACTTGAAGCCGGCAATAAAAACCGGGGGTTGGGGGGATTCCTGCAGTTTTATCCCGTAGAATACGATCGCAATTCGGCTACTTTTCTGTTCGGGGGGAAGCCGATAGAAGCCGAACGGAGCTACCGGGTGGCCCTGAATGATTTTTTACTCAGCGGAAATGAAGTGAACCTGAACTTTCTGAATCCCCAAAATCCCGCTATAACCAAAGTTTATCCCGAGCCAAAAGGCATAGAAAACCCCTGTTCCGATGTCCGGCTGGCCATTGTTCAGTACCTGAAAGCCAGTGAACGTTAAAACCGGGCAAATTCCGGATTGCGAAACGGCTATTGGGGCGAATAGAGTAATTTTGCTGTATGAGTGAAGTTCTGACTACCCCACCGCCCGTATTAACGGCAAAAGATTTTACCACCGACCAGGAAGTGCGCTGGTGTCGGGGTTGCGGCGATTATTCAATCCTGGCCCAGGTACAGAAAGTTATGCCCGGCATAGGAGTTCCCAAAGAAAATATTGTCATTATTTCCGGAATAGGCTGCAGCAGCCGTTTCCCGTATTATATGAATACCTATGGAATGCATTCCATACACGGAAGAGCGACCGCTATCGCTTCCGGATTGAAAGCCACCCGGCCCGAATTGAGTGTGTGGATTGTAACGGGTGACGGGGACGGACTGAGTATCGGCGGTAACCATACCATTCATTTGCTGCGGCGGAATTTTGATGTGAATGTTCTGTTGTTCAATAACCAGATCTATGGGCTCACCAAGGGCCAGTATTCACCCACTTCCGAAGAACATAAAATCACGAAATCAACACCATTTGGTAGCCTCGACCATCCGTTTAATCCACTTGCTCTTGCCGCGGGTGCTGAGGCAACCTTTATAGCCAGGAGTATGGACCGGGATCCAAAACACCTGCAGGCCATGCTTACCCGCTCACACCAGCATAAGGGATCTTCTTTTCTGGAGATTTACCAGAACTGTAATATTTTCAATGATGGCGCTTTTGAAATCTTTACCGATAAGGGATCGAAAGCCCAGGAAACGCTTTTTATAGAACATGGGCAACCCATGATCTTCTCGAACGGTACCCGCGGATTAAGGCTGAATGGGTATAAGCCTGAAGTGGTGGAACTGGGTGAAAACTTCAGTGCGGATGATTTGTGGATTCATGATGAGCATGATTACTTCAAAGCTCAGATCCTTATACGGATGTATGAAAATCCTTCTGCTCCTGAACACCTACCAAGACCTTTCGGTGTATTCTACCAGGCCGACAGGCCCTGTTATGAAGATATGATGCAACTTCAACTCGAAGAAGTGATCGCGTCCAAAGGACCGGGCGATTTGAATAAACTGCTGCGCGGGAAAGAGATATGGACTATTGAATAAGTTTATGCTGCACGTCATTGCGGGGACTTCGCCTCCGGTTCGCAATAACGGAACCACTTTTGCTTCACGTCATAGCAAGAGTTCCTGCTAAATGAAGCACTCTTGCAATACGTCATTGCGAGAATTCTGATCAATTAAAGCACTTTAGCAGCACGTCATTGCGAGGGCTCTGCCCGAAGCAATCCAGAAAAATTACTACTCTTTTCGATGGCTTCTTATCTTCCTGGATTGCTTCGCCTCCGGCTCGCAATGACGGGGAACGGCAGGTTTGCTTTTCTGGATTGCTTCGCCTCCGGCTCGCAATGAAGGAACCACTTATTGGTTCACGTCATAGCAGGAGTTCCTTCTAAATTGAAACACTCTTGCGTACGTCATTGCGAGGGCTCTGCCCGAAGCAATCCAGAAGAAATTACTATTCTTTTTCGAGGGCTTCTTAATTTCCCTGGATTGCTTCGCCTCCGGCTCGCAATGACGGGGAACGGCAGGTTTGCTTTTCTGGATTGCTTCGCCTTCGGCTCGCAATGACGGAACCACTTTTGGTTCACGTCATAGCAGGGTTCCTGCTAAATTGAAACACTCTTCCGTACGTCATTGCGAGGGCGCTGCCCGAAGCAATCCAGAAAAATTACAATTCTTTTTCGAGGGCTTCTTAAACCTCTCTGGAT
>JAEYRC010000039.1 GCA_023409675.1 Bacteroidota bacterium | reverse complement strand
ACCTATGAGGGCAGCTGGAAGAAGGGAGAAAAAATCCTTTTTACAGGTGCAGACGAAAATGGGAAAAAAGGGGGTATGGTTTCTGAAGTTACAGAACATCGTCCGGCCAGTTTTGTTTCGATAAGACATTACGGATTTCTGGATGGCGATACAGAAATTACGACCGGTCCACAAGTAGAAAAGTGGTCGGGAGGATATGAAACTTACTCATTTGATGAGGCTGATGGAATAACCACCTTAACAGTGGAACTGAATACTTTAGAAGAGTATTCGGATTTTTTTCAGGATACTTATCCCAAAGCGCTGGATAAACTAAAAGCAATCTCCGAAAAGTAAAACTCCAAAGATTTATTTGCTGAAGAAAGCTGACTACATCATGAACTCAAGGTGGCGCTCCTATTCGGGTTGTAAAGCTATATGCATTGGAGCAATGATTAGCATTCGCAACAGCATTTCCACTTAAAATCCACTGGTACTGAATAAATTATCAATTGAAACTCCTGTTAGCTGTTTTAATCAAATTTTGAGACTTTGTATCAATCCGGAGAAGGATGGATTTCAGGGAACAGATCAAGCCATTATAGTCCATTTATTAGCCTTTTATATACTGGTTGAAGTAATTTGATGTAATGAAAGTCATTCCATTCAGAAAACTGTTTGGCCTATAGCATTCGCGCAGGCAATTCCGGCACTGCAGCAATGGGAAATATATTGTGCAGAACCGGGCGCATGCAGATTTGATCCATAATAACGAACGGCATTCAATGCTTCTGTCACAAGATTTCTGCGGCCTTAAAGCAAGGCATTTTTGCTATGTAGTTTCTCCATAAACCTGAGAATTGAACATGCTTAGGTATAGAGAATTGTTCAGAAGGGGTATACCGATAAATATTGAGGATTTTTTCAACTAAACCGGGCTAACAGTGTTTTTTCACCAGGCGGTTAACCTGAAAAATACAACAGATTTCCGGTGATTTCTACAAGGCAATTATTAGAGCAGGTGGTAATTTAGAACTACTGAAACATATCATCATGTTGACTGTTCCCCCCATCAAGCCGGCTGTAGTGGGGACAGTAGCAGGCAGAAAGTAACTGACCTAAAGGGGGAGCTTATAGTAAATGCTATAAATGGTGTGGTGGAGGTGGGGGAGGGAGGGCCCTTTATCCTATTCCAACCTTTGAAGCGACAACATTGATGGCTAAACTTCAATACACTTGTTTCCAACCTTAGTTACCTAAACTGATTGGAATTGCCAGTTGTCAATTAATTATTCTTTCTATTCCTATGTGTTAGAATATATTGACTACACCTCCACCCCGCCATACCATTTTGAAACCCTCCGGCCGCTCTTTCCGAGATTTTAGCACAGGAAGATCAGTCTGCGCCGAACCAATCAACGGCATACCAGTCAGGCATAATCAAATGATAGTAATTCGATGCTTAGAATTACCGATTTATTTTGGTAGTCGCCCTGTTAACACTTAGCAAGATCCGTTTTACCTTGCACAGGCTTTACATTTCATCTCCTGTTTCGCTACTATAGTTTCACTGAATACCCTTTCCGAACCACCCATTCAGCTATAAGGAAGTGGCCAAGCGGTTTAACATGTTATATCAACCCTAAATATTATCGCCTGGGAAATGCCCCTGCCCGGTAAATCAGCCTAATCCGTAATTTTGCAGCATGATAAGAAGTCTGTTCTCTATTGTTCTTCTCTTTTTCATATCCTGCGCCGAATCTGCACCCGAAGTAACTGCAGCGCAGGAGCAGGAAAAGCAACCCTTTTTTCCGGTCTATTCCTTTTTGAAGGGAGAACAAAATGCCGTGGATTCACTGCCTGTTGGAATACGTCAGATTCTCATCCAAAAGGATAAAGCAGATACTTCTTATATATCACTTGAAGAATTTCATAATCTCTCCGACCCTTTTCTGATACCCGAACTTCAGCCGGAAAAATTTGAACATAATTTTAAGGAAGAATCATTTTTCGACCAAACGCTCCAGCGTTCTAATTTTCTATATACCCCCACCAGTACCTCAACCCCTATCCGGCGAATTGATATAAGCACGCAAACTCAGGGTATATATGACAAAGTAGTAAGCCTGTATATGGAAAAAGAAGAATCCGGCCCGCAAGGCACCACGATAAATAAACTATTATGGCGGCCTGGAAAAGAATTTCAACTGATCACCATTCCCTCCGGCGATAATGCGGCAGGAGAAGAATATCATCGGCGGGTAATATGGGATAATATGGAGGAGGCTCCATGACGCAAAAGGAATACCAACAATTATCTCACACTATTCCCCTGCTTCCGGGTGTATATAAATATTACGATACGGCAGGAAACCTGTTGTATGTGGGTAAAGCTAAAAGTTTGCGCAAACGTGTAGGATCCTATTTTTCCAAAAGCTTTACCAATTACAAAACGCACGAACTGGTTCAGCGTATTGCACGCATCGAATTCACGATCGTGAATACCGAGCAGGACGCCTTTTTACTGGAAAACGCGCTGATCAAACAGTTTCAGCCTAAATTCAATATTGATCTCAAAGACGATAAGTCATACCCATTTATCGTTATCCGCAATGAGCCATTTCCAAGAGTATTCCTGACGCGGAGAAAAATCAATGACGGTTCACAATACCTCGGGCCTTTTACTTCAGTGCACAAAGTGCGCGAACTGATCAGCTTCATCCAGTCAACTATTCCGCTACGTACCTGTAAGCTTAACCTAACGGAAAGCAATATTCGAAAAGGTAAATTCAAAGTATGCCTGGAATATCATCTCGGGAATTGCAAAGGCCCCTGTGAAGGGTTACAAACGCCTGAAGATTATGTTGAAGGACTTCAGCAGATCAAAAATATTCTAAAAGGAAATCTTTCTCCGGTCATTGCGCAATTCCAGCAAACCATGCGCGATCATGCCGCGAATATGGAATTTGAAAAAGCGGAACTGATCCGCAAGAAGATTGAACATCTGGAAAATTACCAGGCCAAATCGGTCATTGTAAGCCGGCACCTGTCAAATGCCGATGTCTTTTCTATCCTGCGCGATGGTGACAAGGCATATGTAAATTTCCTGATGGTACATAACGGCACCATAGTTCAAACGCATACCACTTACCTGACGGCCCATCTGGAAGAATCAGATGAAGAAATTCTGGCCTTTGCCATAGCGCAGTTAAGGGAAACCTTCGGTAGTCAGTCGGTTGAGCTGATCGTGCCGATGGCTATTGATTATCCGGAAGAAGGCATAGTAATTACAATTCCCAGAGCCGGTGATAAAAAAAAGCTGCTGGAACTGTCGCAGAAGAATGTCGATTACTTCCGGGAGGAACTGCGGCGTAAGCAAACCCTACAACTGGAGGGGCGTGATGATATGGAAAAGAAAAAGGCGTTGTATCAACTGCAAACGGATTTGCAATTGATGGACCTTCCGGTGCATATCGAATGCTTTGACAATTCCAATTTCCAGGGAAGTTTTCCTGTTTCAGCCATGGTCTGCTTCAGAAACGGAGTACCCAGTAAATCCGACTACCGGCATTATAATGTAAAGACCGTAGAAGGGATCAATGACTTTGCAACCATGAAAGAGGTTGTTTTTAGACGCTATAAACGACTATTAGCCGAAGATACCCCGCTTCCCCAGCTGGTCATCATCGATGGTGGAAAGGGGCAGTTGAACGCCGCCCTGGAAGCGCTGCAAGAACTGGGAATTGAATCGCGACTTACGATGATCGGACTGGCAAAAAATGAAGAGGAATTGTTTTTTCCGGGCGATATGCAGTCGGTAAAACTTCCCTATAACAGTGAAAGTCTGCGGCTCATCAGAAGGATCCGCGATGAGGTGCACCGCTTCGGAATTACCTTTCACCGCAATAAAAGAAGCAGCGGAACTTTCAAAAATGAACTCGAAAATATCAAAGGTATTGGAAAACAAACCGCAGATATTTTACTGAAGGAATTCAAATCGGTAAAACGAATTAAAGAACTCGATGAGGCATCGCTTGCCCGCGTAGTGGGCCTGAGTAAAACGAAGCTTATCAGAGCTTACTTTGATAAAAATTAAAAGATTAAAAAGTTCAATGCCTGGGAAAAAAGAAGTTTGAATAAAAACTTTGAGGAAACAGCAATTAGCATATCCTAACTGGCCATATCTTCTTCACAATAATGACGCTGATATCATTTTAAAAATGTCTTCAGGTCTACACAATTGAAAGCTTAAGTTTCAGAATCTTATCCATTTAGCTTTAATGGGGGATATACAGGTGCACCTTCTAGCGAATTATATTTACTTCTCTGGTGCGAAGACTTCTCACACCTTTCTAAGAGGTCATTAGAATCTTCTGAGGGATTTTTAATCGTAATTCGAACGGTTTCGACTGGCACGGAAGATAACAGACTTTCTATATTGAATAAAAAAAAGGGGCCAGGATAAAAATCCAGCCCCGTTTTTAAAATCCAATATCCTATGAAAAACCGATGTAAAAATACAGTTATCAATGTAAATAACAATACCACTTAGCGGTAATTTTACGGAAGTGCCGATCAATTTTATCCACAATAGCTTCTTATATCTTCCCGCAATGGGAAGCCTGAACGGCGATCCCGCTTGTTTTAGCAGACAATTGAGCAGGATCAATTTATCTTAGGGTTGGAGTAATTACAACAGGCTGTAGTAGCTAAATCGAATTAGTATACAATTGAAAACCACCGCCCCGTAGAAATCATTTTTAAACAACTTTTTTCGGCTAGGCATTGCTGTTATTCTACATATAAAAAAAGGCAGCCATCTGGCTGCCTTCAATCAGGGTATCTTTTACTTAGTATGACCAGAGGTCCTGTTCGTAATTGAATATTTTTTCTTTAATGTTTTCTCCTTCCAGCAGAGCTAGGATAGGATCTTTAACATAGGTGCTGATAAACATATCGTTTGGATTGTTTACTGTCGATTTGATGATGCGACTCGAAAACATTCTGCTTTCAAAAAGCTCTTCCCAACTCATCCGTGCACCAAAGTTTTTGCCATTATACACTTCAAACTGGGAAAGCATAGGCCGCAGATCAGGATAATAGACCCAGAAGGCCGGTGTAACCGCCCTGAATGAACCGTCATCATTTAAAACGGTGAGCAGCGGCGCAATACCCAGGATCCGGGTAAACATCCGGGAAGATTCCTTATCGAAAACCACATCTTCCTTTATCCAGTAACGTTCTACCAGATCAGGATTGAACTCCTGGCTAATCACTGTATCCTTCATCAGTCCTTTTGATCCGTCGGGGTCATTGGTCCAGTCGGGAATTTGTTTCACCTGAGGCTTTCCTACCAGCAGTTCAGCGATATTCGTCCAAGGTAAGGGCGTTGTAAAACGATCATCCCCACCGGCCGCGCTGAACGCGGTTATTTCGCCGCTTTTGATCGCGCGAAGCAGGATCATAATAAAGCGCTGATCACCATTATCGCCCTGTGCTTTGTACGCGAAAGGAACGTTTAATTTTTCTTTTACATCCAGTTCACGCCATACCCGCTGCATATAGGTGGCATCATCCTCACGGATATGCTCATAATCAAGCGGTGTACGATCTTTTACCAGGTTACGCTGGATAGCGTTATCATTCCGTAAAGATGGTCTGGCTGCTTCTATTTTGAGATCCGACTCAGGCAATTTTACAGTGTCCTGTGGCGGTGTAGCCAGCGCGTTATTCTGCGCGTTGCTGTTTACACTGGTGGATTCTCTGGTGGTGGATTTCCGCTGGGTTGGCTTACGAGCCTGCGCCTGGGTAACTTCCGCAGAAGCGCCCACGATAACAAGCAGTAAACAAAGACGGATCAAACGATTTTTCATTATACCCTGATTTATTATTACTTATTTCAAATTAAAGGACATAGATGGTAATTCCTGGTTTCTTCCATCAGGACCAACTACGATGATCTTATCGAAGAAGATGGCTGTTCCCGGACCTGCACCATCGATGATCTGAGCAGCCTGGCCGCTCCAGCGGTTGCCATTGTTGACAGCGGTCTGATAGGTAGGATATTTTCCACCCACTGCGCCAACATTGTAGCTAACCACTTTATAAGAGGCTTCAAAGTCAGAATCAAGCAAACGGGCAATAACACCACCCTGAACTTTCAGGTCAGCAGCTGGAATGGAACCTCCTCTTTTCCCACCTACAAATGCTGCAGGAGGAGGAAGGTATTTCACCCGGTATGGTACCGGCGTGGTTTTACCATCAATTTAACATTGATATTGTGCTGACCGGGAGTTTTAGGCACTGCTACCCATGAAGCGCCGCGTACTCTTTTCAGGGTACCTGCACCAAATGTTGCATTCACTTTCTCACTACCCACACCGGCCGTGATGGTCAGCGGATTTTCAACTCCTATATACAATACGTTCATTTTATCGGCCGATACAGATACTCCTGAAGGAGCACCAACGGTATAGGTCAACGGACGATTGATAACTTTTTCATTATTATCCTGATCCACATATTTAATGCTGACATTAACGGTATGCGTTCCGGTTCCACCACCAGGCAGTTCAGTTTCTGCCAGTCCATCGGCATTCAGACCAACCTGACGGCCATTAATGGTAATGGTAGGTTGCGCTTGTGATGAGGTTGCTCCAAGACCCGCGTATACTTTCAGGTTTTCGCCTGGCATCAGGTATGTAGAACTAAGTCCGCCAACAAAACCATATTTATCAAAGCGTACGGCTACTTCACCAATTTTGCTGTGACAATAGGTAACCACCTGGTTTTCGGAGTTCTTTACATCATTCTGAAATTTACTCAGAATGGTAAGACCAGCGATAGAAGGCGTCATGTGGAAATAAGAGGTAGTCCAGTCTTTATTTTTGCTTCCGGTCTGAGATTCGGGAACCCGCAGATCGATGGGCAGCTTATTGGTAAATTCCTGAGCAATTTCCGGATCGATCGCAAGCAGATTCTTTTTATAATCTTCCAGTGCTTTACGCAATTTTTCTCCTTCGCCCTGCTTATCAAACAGGCGTGTAGCGGCATCAAGGTTATCGATGGCAAACAGGGTGTCTCCTTCTTCAGGATTGTACCCGGCTTCGCGTTTCAGCTTGTCCTTAAGGGTTTCAATATGATTATACATCTGCTCAGATAACGCTTTGGCCTGATCGGCTTTAGGCTTCCAGATGCTGGCTTTCTGAGCAGTTTTAGGGTCAGTTACCTTATCGGCAAGTGACTGATAGATCGTATTGCTGTTATTAGCTAATGTTGAATTGGCGTTATCGATGCTGACATTGACTGTTTTGAAGGCATTCAATACCTCGGTTGATACATTCAGTGCCAGCAATGCTGTTAGCACCAAATACATCATGTTGATCATCTTTAGCCGGGGCTCTTTAGGTAAAGCCATTGATTTGGGTTTTTCAGATTAATGTAAAACGATTGCTCGGTTTCGTAGGGATTCGGATATTGAATGTTCGGATTAAGCTTGACGGCCCTGCATTGCGCTGAGCATATTTCCATATACGGTATTCAGGCTGCTGAGGTTTCCGGCCAGTTTAGCGATCTGCTCATGCGCTTTTTTAGCATCAGCAACAGATCCCTGCATGGTTTGAGAAGCATCTACCAGGTTGCTGTAAAAACCATTCATAGCTTTCAGGTGATTGTTCGTATCCTGAAGTTCCAGTTCATAGATCGCATTCAGAGAGCCCAGGTTTTTAGTCAGCACCTGTACCTGCTCATGAAACTGTTTGGTGTTATCCGCTGCAGCATTGAAGTGACCAATGGTTGTGGTTGCACCGGCATAAGCCGTTTTCATGGCTTCGAGGGCCTGCGTAGCTTCTTTGGTCTTGGCTGAATAATCATTAGTAGATTTAACTACATCCGATACTTCAGCGATCTGGCTAACAGAAGTACCGAGCTTTTTAAATCCATCACTTAAACGGCTAAGATTTGCCGGAGTGATATCCGCTTCGTGTAACATCTGGTCCATTTTTGCCAGAGCAGGATTACCGGTGTTGCCGCTGTTTCCCGCGAGTTTAGGCAGGGCTTCTGCAATTGCATGCATTTCAGATCCCGGAGGCGGTAAGAATGCATATACAACAAAGATGAGTGCTTCGGTGATCAATCCTACAGTAAGGAAGAAATCAGCCATGGGTTGGTGCGTAATTTTTTGCCATGCACCGAAAATTACAAGGGCGGCACCCATACAAACGACCACGTTTACAGCCCTGTCAACAGATTTAGAAACTCCAGCCATAATTTTTAAGATTTAAATTGGTTTTTTTAAGAAACGGATTTTAAAGTGTAGAGAATACGAAGCTATTTTGATTTGTGCGATAAATCAATTCAAAAACGATAAGAGTTGTTTAAAATTTTATCCTATAGGAAAAATTTAACGCTTTTTGGCCATGGGTGGAAGATCAATAACACAGCGGAAACCAATATAGGATTTAGTGGTATCCTGGTATTCATAGGTGCGTGTACTGGTTTGAAGATAGTAGCCAACATCTTTCCAACTTCCACCACGAAGTACTTTACGTTTCATACGCGGAGGATCGGAATCTTTTGCACCATAACGAATATCAGGGTTCATATCATGCTGGAAGTTATAGGCTCCTTCATAGTACAGCGAGGATGTCCACTCGGCAACATTACCGGCCATATTGTATAAACCAAAGTCGTTAGGCCAGTAGGCATCCGCGCGAACGGTATAGAATCCGCCATCTTCAGGAT
>JAEYRC010000016.1 GCA_023409675.1 Bacteroidota bacterium | reverse complement strand
CGCAATGACGGAACCACTTTTGGTTCACGTCATAGCAGGGTTCCTGCTAAATTGAAACACTCTTACGTACGTCATTGCGAGGGCTCTGCCCGAAGCAATCCAGAAAAATTACAATTCTTTTTCGAGGGCTTCTTAAACCTCTCTGGATTGCTTCGCCTCCGGCTCGCAATGACGGGAACGGCAGGTTTGCTTCTCTGGATTGGTTCGCCTCGAAATGACGAAACCACTTTTTGGTTCACGGCCTTGCAAGAGTTCCTGCTAAATTGAAACACTCTTGCGTACGTCATTGCGAGGGCTCTGCCCGAAGCAATCCAGAAGAACTACTATTCCTTTTCGATGGCATCTTAACTTCTCTGGATTGCATCGCCTCCGGCTCGCAATGACGGAACCACTTTTGGTTCACGTTATAGCAGGGGTTCCGGCTAAATTGAAACACTCTTGCGTACGTCATTGCGAGGGCTCTGCCCGAAGCAATCCAGAAGAATTACTATTCTTTTTCGATGGCTTCTTTAACCTCTCTGGATTGCTTCGCCTCCGGCTCGCAATGACGAAGGCTTCCCCGAAACTGGCCATTAGTATTCTTTCCTGCATGGCCCAAAAAAAGCCAGCGATGGACATCGCCGGCATGTGCTTACCTCTGAAACCACAAAAAGAAAGCTGTTTAAAAACGTATATATAAATTAAGCAGTGCGCATGGATCAGTAAGCCGGTGAACTTCCGGAGCTGTTTATGCAAAGCACAGCACAGCATGATAACGGAAGATCCGGAATCAGGTTCTTTTCGTGGAGCCGTTAGCGGTATAGACTAACCGTTCCTGAAATGCACAGAGGTAAGAAGCGATCAACAGGGTGCGAACTGTTTATAGAACGACTAACGTCTATTAAACATATTGCAGGATGTAATTGGAAATGTGCGGCGTTTGAAAAAGGAGATTGGATTAGGGGTATGCCTGCCGGATAACGTAGATTGGATGGCATGTCGTGACCGTAAAAGTAATGAGTGTTTCTTAGATAATCAATAAAAAAGCAATTATTTTTTGATGCCGGTATTAAACTTCAATTACAATGCGTGCTCAATGAATTTTTCTGCTGATTTAAACAGTTTGCCGGTTTTATAATTATACCACCAGTGCGGTGCAGTCTTTTTCATTAATGTGTCGATATTACGCATACCCACAATATTCCATGCGCCATGAATTAATCCTGGAATATTGCGCTGCACCGCCCGTAAACTCATCGCAAAACCACTGTCGAGATATTCCATATGATGCCAGTATCCTGCAGGCATAAACAACGTATCGCCATGTTCCAGAATAACTTCAAAACCGCGGGCATGTTTTAATGCCGGAAATTTTTCATAATCCGGATTCTGATTGTTTTCATAATAATTGGAAAAATCAGCCATACTCAAAACCTCAAAAGGTTTGCGGTAAAGTTTGTGCTGTTCATCAAACGGAAATAAGAGTACACGTTTTCTTCCCGCGAACTGGGTATGCAAAATGTGCGACATATCGATATCGAAATGCATATGCGTAATGCTCGATTGCCCGCCTACGAAGAGCATGGGAAATCGTTTTACATAGCCCTTCATCAGGTGTTCGGGCCAGGTAAAATCGGCAGCCAGTTCGGGAGCATGACTGAAAATATTGAAAAGAAAAATCCGCCATTTGGCCGGGCCATTCCGGATCATATCAATATAGGCGCCGAAGGTGGTGTAATCATCCGCCTTATTTATGGGTGTATAGGCATCACTTTTCTGATTATTGTATATGCCCACTCTGGCCGACCCCACCATTTGTTTGAAATAATCCCAGTTCCATTTGTCGTATGCGGGCCAGTTTTTAGCAAGACCACGTATAACCAGGGGTAGGCCTGGCTTATAATAGTTTTGCTGAAACAGTTCAGGACTGATGGTTTCAACCTGATCAACGGAACGAAGCAGCATCGGGTAATTTTTTGCTAAGATAATTTAATTTCAGGACGCGGTCGAAATCGCACATGCCTGCCTCCGGCTTTAGTTTTTCTTTCACAAAGGGGCTGGCACAGTTAATGTTGCAGGAATGCTTACCGGACAATTAAATACTTTTAGCCCATGCTGATCCCACTCCACCCCGTAAATCCACAGGTTCGCCATGTTCAGACGATTGTTGATTCTCTCCGCAATGGCGGGGTGATCATTTACCCTACGGATACTATATACGGATTAGGATGTGATATCCTTCAAACCAAATCGATCGAACGCATCTGTCGCATTAAAGGAATTGATCCGAAAAAAGCCCAGCTTTCTTTTGTCTGTGCCAACCTGAGCGATCTGAGCAGGTATACTAAAAGCATATCTACCCCGGTATACCGGTTGATGAAGCATTACCTGCCCGGTCCCTTTACCTTTATTTTACCGGCAAGCCGCGAGGTGCCTAAAATCCTCAAAAGTAAGCGGGATACCATAGGGTTAAGAATACCTGATAACCATATTGAACAAACGCTGGTAAATGAACTGGGCCGGCCGATTCTCAGTACCTCCCTTCCACCGGATATGGGTATTGATTATACAGATCCTGAACTGATCCATGAACATTTTCATAAGCTGGTTGATATTGTGGTTGATGGCGGTAACGGGGGTTTAACACCATCTACAGTGGTCGATTGTACGGGTAACCAGCCTGTGGTTATACGCGAAGGCCTCGGGGAATGGGAAGAAGTATAATTGTTTCAATCCATTTTAAGTCAGTTCGGCTCCTGTCACCATTTTATACTACAACAGTTCACTGAAAAAAGCAGCGCTGCGTTCGGGCCATTCCGATTTCAGCATACTGAAATAAAGCGTATCCCTTCTCCGTCCGCCTGCCATCACCATATGACTCCGTAATACGCCTTCCGGTATCATGCCCACTTTCAACAATGCGGCCCTTGCCTGTTCGTTCAGCACATCGGTTTTGGCTTCCACCCGCTGCATATTCATCACCCCAAAAGCAAATGAATACAGTGCAAAGAAACAGGGCTTGTTAATACCCATACCCTGATATTCTTTACCCAGCCAGCTCCAGCCGATCTCAATGCGCTGATCATAAAAGGAAATATTGCTGAAACTGGTTGAACCGCAAATTCGGCCTGTATCCTTATCAATAATCGTGAAGGGCATACGGGTTTTCAGTTCCCGGGCATGCAGTGCATCTGCAATGAATGCATCCATTTCCTGCCGGGTCGACAAGTCCCTGACGAAATATTTCCAGATATCGGCATCCTGTCCTAATTCATATAATGCCGGCGCATCTTCCCATTTTAGCAGGCGAAGGGTAACCCGGGGCGTATCTAAGTAAAAGTCTGGTGTAAAAAAGCGGTCATACTGTTCCATTGTCAGAAATCTGTATTCTATGAAAAGGGGTTCAGGATAATGTGAAGCATCAGTTTGGGGAATCTTCCATCCCGATAATGCTGCCGGGGGCAGTCCACTGAAAGGTTTTCCGGTGATAGGGCGATAATCCATATCGTTCCATCGCGCGCCGATGATCGGGCGTGCCATATCCTTTATTCCGGTCCCAGCCATAGCAGGGGTGGCGGCGGTGCAGGCGGCACATATAATCGTCGCGATAGGTTTTGGCTAATATGCTTGCCGCGGCAATGGAGGCATATAGACTGTCCCCTTTAATGATACAGCTATGCGGCACCCGGCGATAGGGTTTGAATCGGTTGCCATCGATCAGCAGGTAACCGGGTTTTCTTTTGAGCCGGCCAATAGCCAGATGCATGGCTTTGAAAGAAGCCTGTAAAATATTGATGGTATCAATTTCATCATGATCCACCCGGGCTACGCTATAGCAAATCGCATTGGCTTCAATATACACCCTGAGTTCTTCACGAACCTCCCGGCACAGGAGTTTGGAATCGTTCAGGAGGGGGTGGCAGAAATCTGGGGGAAGAATCACTGAAGCGGCAAATACCGGTCCTGCAAGACAACCCCGCCCGGCTTCATCGCAGCCGGCTTCGGGATGTTCAGTCTGGTAACAGGATTGCAGCAAGTGGTAAATTTTTTCAAAAATAAGGTCGGCTGCCGGGGCAGGAAAATCAATTTATGCACAACAAGTTAAGGACGTGTTAGCCACACACGATCGCGAAACCGCTCAATAGGCATTTGTGCTACCTTTGCGGGCCTATGGTACATTCTGATACATCGCCCGGCTCCAGGGCGGTTTCCCGCTGGATACTCACCGGCGTGATCATGCTGCTGATCCAGGTTATTTTAGGGGGAATTACCCGCCTCACAGGCTCGGGTCTTTCGATTACGGAATGGAATATTGTTACAGGAACGCTGCCTCCTTTGAGCGATACGGCCTGGCTTACTGAATTTGATAAGTACCGGCAAACACCGCAGTATCAGTTGCTGAACACCCGGTTTACCCTTGAAGATTTTAAATTCATATTTTTCTGGGAATGGCTGCACCGGTTTTGGGCACGCCTCATAGGAATCGTATTTGTAGTAGGATTTGTTTACCTGGTATCGAAGCGGGCGCTTAAGAAAGAAATGCGCATGCCGCTGTTGCTGCTTTTCCTGTTGGGGGCGGCTCAGGGCGCTGTGGGCTGGATCATGGTGGTGAGCGGATTAACCGGCGATGAGGTGTATGTTAAACCCACCCGGCTGGCCTTGCACTTTATCTTCGCCATGGGCTTAATCGCTTATGCCTTTTGGTTTGCTTTGAAGTTAACCGTTCCCGGCAAAAATATTATTCAACATGCCCGCATACATCGCTCAGCGTGGTGGCTGATGGGCTTGCTGATCGTTCAGTTGATTTTTGGAGCCCTTATGGCCGGTCATAAAGCGGCTATGTCGGCACCTACCTGGCCGGATATCAATGGCAGTCTGGTGCCCACTGGCATGTTCCGGCATTCACCGCTGTTGCTCAACATCCTCGATAATGTCATCACCGTCCACTTCATTCACCGAAACCTGGCCTACCTGTTGCTGATCCTGATCATTTTGTTCACGATCAAGTTGTATAAATTGCCGGTTAAGGGAAATGTTTTCCGCCGGGCGCGGGTGATGCCGCTGGTATTGGTTGCGATGCAGCTTCTCCTGGGAATTTTTTCCGTATTGTCGGCCCGCAGCATCATTCCCAATTCCTGGGGTATTTTTGAATGGATGGCGCAGTTACACCAGATCGTGGGCATGTTACTCATGCTGAGCCTGGTAATGATCCTGTATTTGGTGCGTGCCGGAAATGAAAATAGCGTGAGCGTAACTCATAAGGGCGCGGTTTGAGCTGTTTAAGAGAAGGGCGATGTTATGTATGGAAAGGGAAAGAAACGTACATTGGAACCCGTTAACTGCTCATTCGATCGGTGAGATCATACGGAATCGGCTTTTTTTGCGTTTTATGCAGATAGCAGCATGAAAAAATATTTATCGGGCATATACCATTCCTTTCCTGTTCAGCTGGTGCTGCTTCACACAAAAAAATTCCAGGTACTGCTGATTTTCTGGCTTATCCTTTTCAGTACGGCTGCCGGCACATTTATGCACAGTTATGGAGCAGATTCCCTGTTTCTGGCCCCGGAATATCTTGGAAAAGTAAATTGGCTGAGTGCCTCCATCGTAGGCGTAGCCCTGGGAATATTTATCATGAGCTGGAATATCACCACCTTTATCTTATTCAGCCGCCACTTTCGATTTCTGGCCACCACCTCAAAGCCGTTTTTAAAATACTGCATCAACAACGGTATCATTCCATTGGTTTTTCTGCTGTTCTATCTTTTTCGCTCGGTATATTTTGCAAGGAATAAAGAACTGATGGCCTGGATGGATATACTATTGCTGGTGGCGGGCTTCCTCGCCGGCTTCATACTTATTGTACTCGTTTCTTTCGTCTATTTTTTCAGGGCTGATAAAACAATTCTGAACCGGTTAAGACCTCTGTTGATCGATCCGAAGCGCTTCAAAGAACAGTTTGACCCTGCAGTAGCCGGATTAACGGAAAGCCGGGTGATATCCGTGCAGTACTACCTGAACTCTTTTTTCCAGGTGCGTAAACCCAGAGATGTGCGGCATTATAGCAGGGTGTTTATAGAAACCATATTCAACCGGCACCATTATTCCGCCATCATTTCCATTTTTATCGCGTTTTTATTCCTGATCCTGATCGGGTTCACCCTCGATAATCCACTGTTCCAACTTCCAGCGGCTGCAGGCTTTATTGTCTTTTTCGCGATACTGATCGCGGTTTCCGGCGCGTTTTCCTATTTCCTGCAACACTGGAGCATGCTGTTTCTGGTAGTCCTGTTCATCGCATTGAATTTCCTCTACCGGTGGGGGGTAATCGATCCTACCAATAAAGCTTATGGCTTAACGTATGATGATGTGAATGAACGACGCGGGTATACTGACGAGTCGCTGAATGCGCTTGCCAGTGAAGCGAATATCAGTGCCGATAAACAGAACATGCTGCAGATCCTGAACAACTGGAAAGCCAGGCAGCAGGAAGAAAAGCCATTGCTTTATCTGGTCAGTACCAGCGGTGGCGGGAACCGCAGCGCCGCATTTACCATGAATGTATTGCAGCAGCTCGACAGCATTTCCTGCAATACATTAATGAAAAAGGTCTTCCTGATCACCGGAGCTTCGGGGGGCATGTTGGGCGCCTCGTACTACAGGGCACTGTCGGCCGATACCACCGGCCGGGTTCGGCCGGGCGATAAGGTGTATATTGAAGATATTTCAAAAAATCTGCTGAATGCCCTGTTTACCAGCTTTGTCGCACGCGACCTTGCCGCGCCAGCACAGAAATTCCGTATCGGAGATCAGGAATATATAAAGGACCGCGGCTATGCATTTGAGCAAAAGCTCAATCAGAATACGCGGGGACTGCTCGATGTGCAGCTCAGCGAGCTGGAAGCGGCCGAGTCCGCAGCGAAAATTCCCCTGATGTTTTTCAATTCCGTCATCACCCGTGATGGCCGGAAAATGATTATCAGTACGCAGCCGGTTCGGTTTATGATGAAGCCGGCGTATCCCGACAGTAGCGGCGCTGCGGTGGTGGCTGATGCGGTTGACTTCAGGAGTTTTTTCGAGAAGCAGAATCCGATGAACCTGCGTCTGCTCACCGCCTTAAGAATGAATGCCACCTTCCCGTATGTACTACCCAATGTTTGGCTGCCCACCAGGCCGGTAATTGATGTGATGGATGCGGGCCTGCGGGATAATTATGGGCCTGAAACCGCATTGCGCTTCGTTCATGTATTCAGGGACTGGATCAATGAAAATACTTCGGGTGTTGTGCTGATACAGATCAGTGACCGTAAACTCGGAGGTTGGGATCAGCCATATACGTCGGATGATATTACAGAGCTGGCCACCAAGCCCGTGTTGTTGCTGCAGTACAACTGGTTCAAGATGCAGGAATACAGTCATAATGAACTTTTTGCACTTACCGGTTCTATCATGGGCAATACGTTTCACCGCCTGAATTTTGAATATGTACCAGTTCGTGAAGATGCCGGTGCAGCCCTGAATTTTCACCTGACCCGGCGTGAGCTTCAAAATATCTCAGAAGCTATTGGGAGCGCATCCAATCAGCAGTCGTTCAGCGCTTTTAAACAATTGCAGCAGCCGGCTCAGGCTGAATAAGCCGGAAAGCTTTTGGTAATACTTTTATGGAAAAGGCAGATGCCGAAGGGCAGGGATCCCCATCTACATGAAGCAATGCACCTTCCGCATTGTCGATCTCGAGGCTGGCAGCCTGGAAATAAAGAATATTTGCCGACTCCAGCAACTCATCGATTTTTTTTAGTGTATTGATGCCCGTTACCTGATATAGAATTGAAAAGGGCAGGAGCAGTTTGGGCATATCTTTCACGATAACAATATCCAGCAGGCCGTCTTTCAGACTAGCCCTGGGAGCAATGGTAAAATTATTACCGAACTGGTTGCTGTTGGCAATACTGATAAAGTATGCTTTGGTATCGATAAGAGAGTCATCGGAATGGATCCTGAAATGGTACGGATGGGCTTTCATGAAATTAATCGCTGAAAGTTTGATATAGGTGGTAAGCCCCCGGGTTTTCTGATGAGAAAAATCATGGGCAACCTGGGCATCAAATCCAATGCCCGCAAGCATACATGAAAACTTTCCGTTGATATAAAAGCCATCAACAGGTTCGGTATACCCTTGCATGATCACCCTAAGAGCGTCTGTTGGGGTAACTGGAATCGCCGCCGCCCGGGCAAGTCCATTACCGGATCCCATAGGGATAATTCCAATGTTAACAGGTACATTCAATAGCGCCCCGGCAATGCTGCTCACGGATCCGTCGCCTCCACACACAATAATATCGGTTATGCCTTCCTGTTGTATTCTGCGCTTCAGAAATTCGTAGTTGCCGTCTGCAATTGTATCGAGTATTTCATACCCAAACTGGTATTCGTGGCAGACCGCATCAATCTGTTGCCGGATCCGGTCTTTTTTTGAAGTGCCGGAAATAGGATTGATCAGGAAAATAAGTTTTCGTTTCATGGGGTGTTATTACCAACGAATCAGAGCGCTGCCCCAGGTGAAACCGCTGCCAAAAGCGGCCAGGCAAAGCAGGTTGCCCTCTTGTATCCTGCCCTGCGCGTCGGCTTCTGCCAGCGCGATAGGAATGGATGCCGCTGTGGTGTTACCGTAGCGCTGAATATTGTTAAAGACCTGATCATCGCGCAGACCAAGTTTTTGTTGTACAAACTGGCTGATGCGCAGGTTAGCCTGATGAGGGATCAGCAAATCGAGATCCGACG
The DNA here is from genome assembly GCA_023409675.1 of Bacteroidota bacterium. Taxonomy (GTDB): domain Bacteria; phylum Bacteroidota; class Bacteroidia; order Chitinophagales; family Chitinophagaceae; genus Flavitalea. The sequence goes on along the minus strand of JAEYRC010000016.1, from coordinate 6,380 downwards.
CGGTATAACCATTATGCGTAAGCGCTTCCTGGATTGTTTCCGGAAACTTCACCACCGCTTTTTTAAACACTGAAGGGCCATCCATAAACGCAAAGTTTTGTCCTTTATCGATCATGGAATGGCTCATGAACATGCCGGCCACCTCCGCCTCATCATAGGTAGCCACGGGTTCATCCACCCAATGGTTGGCATGGGTACCGGGGTTGTACATGGCCAGCAATTCAGCATGTTCGCCATCGCTGTGCAGGTGTGTGCTCAGAATACCTCTGCCCTCATCTTCTGTGGGTTGAAGAACCACCGCACCCGCCCCGTCACCAAAAATGGCTGTGATGTTGCGGCCGCGGGTACTCATATCCAGTCCGAATGAATGTTTCTCACTTCCGATAACCAATATATTCTTATACATGCCCGACCGGATAAACTGGTCGCCGATGCTTAGCGCATAAACAAATCCACTGCACTGATTCCGTACATCGAGCGCTCCGATCTCTTTCATTTTAAGAGCCCTTTGCACCAGTACGCCGCAACCCGGGAAGTAATAATCAGGGCTCAGGGTAGCAAATATGATGAAGTCGACTTCGGCTGCAGATGTACCCGCTCGTTCCAGGGCCCGTTGTGCAGCGATCACTCCCATCGTGGTGGTGGTTTCTCCGGTACGGTCGGCATAGCGTCGTTCTTCAATACCCGTTCTTTCCCTGATCCATTCATCACTGGTATCCATATATCTGGTCAGATCGTTATTGGTAAATATCGTTTCGGGAACATACATGCCGGTGCCGGCAATTCTGGCTCTTTTCATGCAATCGCTGTTGAATTAATTATCCGGTAATTTACGGAATTTGTTGTGCTGTAGCTTTAATATCTGCCGGTTGCGAGTGCTTATATCGCCAAAGGAGAGCATATCTGGCGCGGCTGCATTACGGGTAATTACTCACCATCCTTCCCCCTTTAAAAAGTCCATCGTTCTTTTAATGAAGTCTGTATCATTACCGGGACCATATTGAGGCATATGACCGGTATTTGGCGATATCCAAATTCTCGCTCCAGGGATGCTTTGATATATTTCCCATGCTTGCGAAACCGGAATGAAATCGTTATCACCATGTACAACGAGAGTTCGTGCCTTAATCTTTTGTAACAATTCATGAGATAATGCGGGATCCCCATACAAAGATCCAAAGCCATAAAATTGCCTTTTCAGGTTTCGACTTTTCTCTCTCCCGTGCAATGAATACAGCTCCGCTTCGCCAAAATAGTTTTCCCAAACTCCGCTTATTATCCACTTGCGAACGGCTTCAGAAAAATAATTTTGAGCCGCAACCGGAATAATGGCATCGAATTTTTCAGGAGCCATGCTCGCGGCATACAAAACAGCGATCCCTCCAGAACTATGGCCAATCGCATTTGCCCGCTCAATTTTCAATATTTCCATCAACTCCAATAAATCCATTGCGGCCTGCACATGCTTAAAATCTTTTTGGTCATCTGGATTTGTGGACCGGCCATGTCCCCGCATATCCCAAACAATAACACGAAATTTCCTGGAATATTCTTCGACAAAACCTCGCCAGTTTTCCCCGGTATTCAAAAAACCATGAAGTAAAAAAAGCGGCTCTCCATGACCATACTCTTCGAAGTAAATTTTTGCCTTGTTTACCTCAACAATTCGACCAACGCTTTTCTCCGGCAGCTGAGCAAAAGCTGCAATGCTCCATACTACCAGTACCAGTTGTAAACAGAAATTTTTCATGTTATTGTTGTTTAGCGGAAAACAAAGGCAGCCAACGTTTAAGTATTGGCGGAGAGAGTTGAAACAGACGTTCTATTGCCCGGACGGTCAAAGCTTTTTATTAGCTAATAGCGACTCGCACCGCTGATATAAAGTTCAAGAGAATTACCCAAAGTTCAAAATCGGTCCAAAAGTCCCGCCAGCGCCAAATGATGAGATTGGTGCAGAACCTCAGAATCGTTTAAATGAAGACCCAGATTCCTCTGTTTCAAAAATGATTGCCGGGTAATATTCTTCAATAAACAACCAGCATTTAATAAATTAATATAGCTCAGGGTTTAATGCGGATCGGAAAACAGAAAATTCCTGGAATGATGAATCTGGAGTTTATAGACCTTTTTATAATCATATCCTATCTCACCCTTATGGTGATGGTGGGTTGGTTTCTTCGGAAAAGGGCAAGTGTTAATAAGGAAAGCTATCTGCTGGGCGGAAAAAAACTTCCCTGGTATATGCTTGGTCTTAGTGATGCCTCTGATATGTTCGACATGAGCGGTACGATGTGGATGGTTGCACTGTGCTTTGTATATGGATTAAAAAGCATCTGGATCCCCTGGCTGTGGCCGGTTTTTAATCAGGTTTTCAATATGATGTTCATGTCGAAATGGCTTCGCCGTTCCAATGCTTCCACTGGTGCAGAATGGCTGGCTACCCGTTTCGGACTGAGGGGTGCAGGCGTAAGTGCATCACATAATGTTGTTGTGGCTTTTGCCCTTATTAGCTGCTTTGGATTTTTAGCCTACGGGTTTGTGGGATTAGGAAAATTCATGGAAATAATAGTACCCTGGGAATTGCTTCAGCCTCATATTCCATTCACCGTGGATCCGGAGCATGTAGCGCATATCTATGGAATCATTTTCACGCTGTTCGCAATGTTCTATTCTATCATGGGTGGCATGCACAGTATTGTATTGGGTGATGTGATCAAATATTTATTTATGACCCTGGGCTGTATTGCAGTGGCAGTAATTGCCATGATCCATTATTCTAACAGCAGCCTGGTTATTCCGAAAGGTTGGGACAATCCTTTATTTGGCTGGGATCTGGGCTTAAACTGGAGCGGAATTCTTGAAGATGCCAACAAGAAGATCAGTGAAGACGGCTTCAGTCCGTTCGGATTTTTTTTTATGATGATGCTGTTCAAGGGCGTGTTTGCAAGTATGGCCGGTTCTGTGCCGAATTATGACATGCAGAAAATCTTAAGTACAAAATCGCCAAAGGAAGCCTCTAAAATGACCGGCTTTGTATCGCTTATTCTGCTGCCGATGCGGTATCTGCTGGTCATTGGGCTAACTGTACTAGCTTTGCTCAATTTTAATCAGCTCGATCTGAGCAGCCCCTCAGGAACTGATTTTGAGCGTATCCTGCCATCCGCCGTAAATACTTTTCTGCCCTCCGGTATTCTTGGGCTGGTGCTTACAGGATTGCTGGGATCGTATATGGCAACCTTTTCCGGAACCCTGAATGCCGCACAGGCCTATATGGTTAATGACATTTACCTGAAATATATACGGCCGGGTGCATCTGCCAAAAATACCATGACCATGAATTACCTCAGCGGAATTCTGGTTGTAGCCATAGGAGTAACACTGGGGTTTTACACGAAAGATGTAAACAGTATTCTGCAATGGATCGTAGGCGCTTTATATGGCGGATATATCGCGGCCAATATGTTCAAATGGTACTGGTGGCGATTTAATGCGCATGGATTTTTTTGGGGGATGGCGAGCGGGATAATTGCAGCGCTCGTTTTTCCGCTCATCTTCGACGGGTTGCCGCTCTACAAATGGCCATTGTTATTCCTGATTTCCGTTGCCGGGGCGGTAATAGGAACCTATACGGCGCCGCCAACCGACCAGAAAGTGTTGAAAGAATTTTACCGCACAGTACGTCCATGGGGTTTTTGGAAACCCATTCATGAAGCGGTAATGCGGGAACATCCTGATTTCAGGCCGAACAGGCGCTTTAAACTCGACATGTTTAATGTATCACTTGGAATTATTGCTCAATGCTGCCTGACACTGCTCCCTATGTATATCGTGTTGATGATGAAACTGCCATTACTGATTACAATAGCTGTGCTGGTTGTAATTGCATTGATATTACGCAAAACCTGGTGGGCTAAACTGGAAGACTGAATATAAAATTTTGAAATGGCGTTAAACTAATTGCTGTTAAGTCCAAAACAATAAAATTAATGAGCCATTTGAACAACGAGTATAGCGTTTGATCTCAGGAATGGAAGTCTTATGAAGCCTTCGACAACTATAGAAATCCATTGTCCGATCCCGGGTACGCAATAAAGACCTGCAGGTGCTAAAATCAATGAATACCCGGTGTAAAAGCGTTGCCGGCTATACGCACTACAACCGGCGCGTTTTAAGGATACACTTATTGACTCAACCTGTGACGATTGTTCTGGGATATAGATGACCGTGGGTTAATATAAATTATCAGGATAAAGCAGCCTGATGGAAATGCTTTAACAGGAGAACCTTATTGATATCATACTTTATTAAAGTTAAGCCTATCCATAAAAACAAAGGACCCGGATAGAAATCCAGGTCCGTTTTTAAATCCAATATCCTATGAAAAACCGATGATATATTATCGAAAGCCGTGCCAATCTGAAACACCGGTATTGTATTAAATGAATTTGTGTGAAAGCCCGCATAGAATGCGGCTTTTTCATTGTCTTAGTATGGAATGAACCTGGTTAAAAGCCATTAATATTTCCCAGTGTCCGAATAATAGTTCAGGAATGGGAAATAGTAGCCTATTTAAGCAGTTGTTGAAAGCGTTTAAGGTCTGAGATATCCGTTGCCGTTAGCATTTCATGGTTTTCATATTTCAATTTAAGGAAGAGCACGCGTTTATGCGCAGGGTACTTTTCCAATATCGCGGAAATTATTTCCCCAATTGTTTCGTCACGGGCATAAAGGGGTGCGGGAGCTGGTGCTTCCGATTTAAATCGTGTCGGCATTTTTTTGATGATTGCTTCCAGGGTAACCAGTTTGTTATTAGGGAAATTTTCCACCTTCGATGCTTTGGCGTGCAAGCCCTGCAATTGTTTTTTACTCAGGCTGCCCCGTTGCTGGTATTGTTTGTACAAACTTATGATGAAAGAAGAAAGCGGATAAGCCATGATGCACTCTTCCAGCACCTCATTTATAATATCAATCTTTTTAGTATTCCGTTCCATGATGATGATAATGCAAAGTAGCGAACTTTATGGAAGTAGGAAATAAAGAGGGTTCATTTTAATGGCTACACCTCGCGCTTTAGCAAAAACCGGGTTGTACGATTATACTATTTCGTCATAGGGGTTAATATTAACCCAACGATAGTAAAATGATAATTAGTGTCAAGAGGAATTATTCTATTGCCTGTCATCAATCAGACAACCATTTTCGTGCATCCTGGGATAGAAGAAAGAATTCAACGGAAACTGTTTCGGGGCCGGTAAGACTGTTTCGTGTAATATATTGCAACGAACGTTCATCTATAGCCCAGGCGATTTTACTGGTACCGGAAGCTTTCAGGCCCGGAAGCCAGGAAGAGAATATCCATAGCAATTGTTGTTCTGTCAGGATTATGGCGGAAGAATCGTTAAACAGCTTCTGCATACTGTTTTCTGTCAGAAGCGCTTCAAGTTTTGCATATAGAATTTTATAGCCTTCATCGCTGCTGATAGTCTTCCAGATGGCATAGAGATAATCTGATTGATCATCCTTCAATACTGTAAGGACAGAAGATGAAAATAACTGCTTTCGAAAAGAAGTTTTTCGTCGCAGCAGTTCTTCCTGAAGTTCTTTATAAACTTCAAATTTATTGATTGGTTTCATGGGATATTCTTCAGTTACCATAGCTACCGAATGAAAATATCAGGCCGAATTCAGCCGGATGTTAAAACACCCGACTTTTTCCGGACTATATTTAAAGTGCATCCAATGTATTTCCGGGCATGATATTTCCATATACCGCTCTGGCAGTGAGGCAGGGGAGAATAGACTGAAAGAACAGCAGCTTAGCCTCCTGAGCTTTTTGAATAGGATATATTAACAATTAAATGCTCTACAATCATGGAAAAACGGATTTTTGGGATCATCCTGACCTTATTGGGCGCCATAGGTTTGATTATGGCTGGCGTATCCTATATGAATGGTCAGGGTACACGCCAGACCATCATTTATGGTGTACTGGGAATTATCTTCTTTTTTGCAGGGATTTCGCTGTTGAAAAACACTTCAAGTAAACCTACATAGAGCAGCTTCAGGTATGAAGCATGTATAAAGCGCTAACAGCTCTATTGTAATTAAGCGTATCAGGGCTCAAGGGCCTGGTTAATAAACCTGTTCAATGGTTTCAACACTAAAAGCTCGCTTATGGCGGTTTTCACAAATGAGCCGGAGGTCAGTTCTTCATCTTTAACCTGCCGCATGGCCAGCCAACTCTTTAATTTCAGGTACTCCGCAGCGGGATTGTCCTGTTCATAGCCGCGGGGGAGATTTTTAAGTCGCACATCGTCGCCATTATACAGTTCATTATACGTTTTACGGAATTTTTTATCGCCGATCAATTGGGAAAAGGC
>JAEYRC010000011.1 GCA_023409675.1 Bacteroidota bacterium | reverse complement strand
TGCCCACAAATAAGTATAAGTATTTGGGAATACGATGCTCATAAAGGTGGTGGTATCTACCCCATAACCGCTGATGCTGTCGGGGTGATTCAAAAAGTTCATCATCGTGGTGGAATCGGTTTCAAAGCGGCTACCGATTACCCGCGCGAGCTGCTCGCGGGTTCTGACCTTGGTAATGACCAGGTTTACCGGTACCTGAGTACCGTTGCGCAGCATCCGCGCAATTTCCACCAGTCCGTCCTTTTTGCTGATCTCATATTTTCCTGGCCTGATGCGGTCCCAGATCTTCATTCTGTCGGCCAGCAGCGAGAAGGCCTGCCTGTTCCGGATATACCCGCTATCGCTGAGAAGGGTCAGCACCTCAGCCTTACTGGTTTGTCCGGTACGGACGTACAGGAATTTTTTGTCTTCTTCGAACGCGGTATTGGGGGTAAGAAAAATCCAGGCGATCAGGCCGGCGCCGATAATGATTAAGAATAGCAGCGCAAGAAGGACTTTTTTCAGCATAGGTGTTGATTAGACTGTAAAATAAAACAAAAAACCCTGCAATAGGAGCAGGGTTTTGATATGATTGGTGCAGAAGAACTATTCTGCAGGGGGTGTTGTATTGGGCAGCGGAACCGCATTTTCCGGGGTTTGAGCCGGTGCCGGAGCTGGTACGGTTGTCGACTGATTAGGGCGGAGTGCAGGAGGAGCAGCTTCCGATGAACCGCTGAAAAAAGCAGCGGAGAACAAACTCAGTATCGCGATAATTATTGCCATAACCCAGGTGCCTTTTTCCAGTACATCCGTTGTTTGCTTAACGCCCATAAACTGGGTGCTGAACCCGGCAATACTGCCCGACAGGCCACCGCCTTTGGGGTTTTGAATCAGGATGAAAAAGGAAATCACCACAGACGCTAAAATGATCAGAATCAGAAAAAGAATCATCATCCCGGTAAGTTTAATTGTTTGATTTTGGCTGCAAAATAAGCGCTTTTAGCCGGATTCTGCAAACTTAATTTCTGATAAATTGCCCTTGCTTTTTCCCTGTTACCCTGTTTGGCCCATACTTCCGCCATAGCTTCGGTATGAATTTCTTTCTCTTCCAGGGAAATCCGGGCAATGCGGTGAATCGACTGCTCTGCCAGGGCGTCCATTCCCTGTTGTTTTTCCGCTTCGGGCAGGCGTTTCATGCTTTTTATCCATTCCGTAAAGCTTTTCAGTTGCTGACCCAGCTTATCCTTGCCCAGCTCCGATGCCTGCAGCCGGATTCCCAGCGAAGCAAAATAATCTACGGAATGATAGGGTTCAAAAACCATCCCGCCATTGGAAACTTTTGAGGGGGTATCGCTGCCTGGCGCAGGACTTTGCTCCTTTTCCCCACCAGCAGGAGCCTCCTGTGAATGATCATTTGGAACCGGTGGCGTTTCCGATTCTGCCTCAACACTAAACTCCTGATCGGCTGTTAAAATGCCCTCAGGTTGAGATGGAGTTTCTGGTGTAGAACCCTCATCATTAAGCTCCTGATCTGATTCAACACTTTCATTGATGGGAAAATCTTTTTCGGATGCCGGTACTGTTTCATCCACCTGTGGGTTATGATCTGACGGAAGAGGTTGTTCTGCATCAGCTTCTGCTAATTCTTCCGCCCCAACCAAATGCTCAGGAGTATCGATTTGCTTCCGTAATAATTCAAGCCAAAGAGGGTTATTGAAGTACAGCGTTGCGCTTCGCATTGATCCCGAAGGTTCCTGAAGATCAGGTACACCGGTTTTCAGGTCGAGCAGCAGGTGGCCAATATTAGACCAGGGATAGGCCTGTACATATTCCCGGATGGATTCTACAGGAACCTCAGCCAGATCTGACCGCCTGAATAAGTGCTGTACCAGTTGATTGAATTCCGTTTTCATCGGGTTACCAGTTTGAAAAGATCCGGTTGAAAATTTCATCGGTCAGGTTGCGCAGAATTTCTTCAGCCTGTTGTGCTTCAGCCTGCTGAAGAGAAATTTGCGCGCTGAAATCAAAATTACGGGAAACATCGGCTTCAAAACTTGCATCGCCATCAAGCCGGTTGATAAAGCTAATGTGCACGGAGATCACCAGCCGGTTCGTCGCGGCCTGCTGCTGCGAAATTCCTGATGTGGTAACCATATAATTGCGCACTTCACCGGAGATTTCATAATGCGCATCATCATCCTGCACAATGGTAAGCCGGGTTTGATTATTAATCTTCTGACGCAGGCGTTCGGTTAACTGCGGACTAAGCTGAGGATTAATATACTGCGCCTTATTTTCAATATAATTTATCTTGATGGTTTTCACTTCCGGCGGAATGCTAACATCCCGGAAAGAATAACATCCCCCGCATAGGAGCAGAACAGTACCCAGCATAAAACATACCCTAAGGGTAGCCGTTATTGATATAGGAGAGAAACGGATCATTCTTTTATATCATATTCTTTTAGTTTCCGGTATAAGGTTCGCTCGCTGATGCCGAGATCAGATGCTGCATCCTTGCGTTTTCCCCGGTGTTTTTTCAATGCCTTTATAATGAGCTCCTTTTCCTTATCAATGATGTTGAGCGATTCCTCTACCTCCTCATGATGCTGTATCTGATCTTCCTTATGGTGAATAAACACCGGCTGGGGAGCAGTTGGCGGATGCTGAACAGGCATCACGGCTTCATGTTGTTTCAATTCCTGCAGCTCATTCAAAAAAGCAGGCTGGGAAGCGAGTGCCGGATTTTTGAGAATTTCAAGAAACATCCGTTTCAATTCATTCACATCTTTCTTCATATCAAAAAACAACTTGTACAGGATCTCGCGTTCATTGGTAAATCCATAACCGTTTCCCGATGCTGCGGAGGGGTTGCCGGCAAGCACCGGCAGGCGGTTATCCTGAACCGGAAGAAAACGTTTCAGTTCATTACCCGTGATCAGTTTATCACTTGCCAGTACGGAGATCTGTTCTGCAATATTCTTCAATTCACGAACATTACCCGGAAAAGGGTAGTTAATTAACAGGGATTTCGCGTCTTCATCAAGCTGTACTGGTGTGGTTTTATATTTTTCCGCGAAGTCGACGGCGAATTTGCGAAACAGCAGAATGATATCTTCTTTACGGTCGTGCAGGGCAGGAACGCGGATGGGAACGGTACTGAGCCGATAATATAAATCTTCACGGAAACGTCCCTGCTGATTCAGTTCCAGCAGGTCTTTGTTGGATGCCGCGATAACCCGCACATCAGTCTTCTGTACTTTCGATGAACCGACCCGGATAAATTCACCGGTTTCCAGCACCCGTAATAAGCGGGCCTGCGTACCCAGTGGCATTTCGCCGATCTCATCGAGGAAGATGGTACCGCCGCTCACCGTTTCAAAATATCCTTTACGGTTATCGACAGCCCCGGTAAAGGACCCTTTTTCATGACCGAACAATTCAGAGTCGATGGTTCCTTCAGGTATGGCGCCACAGTTGACGGCAATAAAGGGATTATGTTTTCGGGCAGAAAGGGAATGAATGATCTGGGAGAAAACTTCTTTTCCCACCCCGCTTTCACCAAATATCAGTACGGTAAGATCGGTATTGGCGACCTGGGCTGCAACCTGTAGGGCAAAGTTCAGCCCTGGTGAATTCCCTATTATCCCAAATCTGTTTTTTATAGTCTGAATGTCCATAGTGTTCTTAAATCGGGTGTTGCATTATACGGGCAGCAGTACAGATTCGGTAACCAGGTTGCCCAGCAGGGTAGCGCCGGTACAGTTGTGGATGGTTACATCGGCATAATCGCCCACGCTGGGATACCCGGCTGTTTTCGGAAAAACAACAACTTTGTTCTGGCTGTTGCGGCCCATCCAGTGTGCTGAACTTTTTTTGGAATCCCCTTCTATAAGTACCCGGAATGTTTTTCCAATATCGGCAGTATTGCTTTCCCTGGAAAGTCTGTTCTGTAATAACACAATTTCCTGCAGCCGTCTTTTCTTGACGTCTTCGGGAACATCATCTGTAAAGCGCCGTGCGGCAAGCGTGCCCGGCCTTTCGCTGTAATAAAACATATAGCTGAAGTCGTAACGGCTGGATTCCATAAGTTCCAGCGTTTGCTGATGATCTTCTTCTGTTTCGGTACAGAAGCCGGCGATGATATCAGAGCTGATACCGCAGTCGGGCATGATTTCCCTGATCCGGTTTACCCTTGCCATATACCATTCGCGGGTATAGGTTCGGTTCATCAGTTGCAGAATCCGTGTTGAACCGCTTTGTACCGGCAAATGAATATAGCGACAGATATTTTCATACGCGGCCATGGTTTGTAAAACATCATCGGTTATGTCTTTAGGATGGGAGGTCGAGAACCGAACCCTTAGCAGTGGATTGATCTGTGCTACCATTTCCAGCAGCCGGGCAAAAGTTACAGTGGTACCGGACTGTTCATCCATCCAGTAATAACTATCGACATTCTGCCCAAGCAAGGTAACTTCTTTATATCCTGAATTGAACAAGGCTTCACACTCCTGAACGATCGACCCGGCATCACGGCTTCGTTCACGCCCCCGGGTAAAGGGCACCACACAGAAGGCACACATATTGTTACAACCCCGCATAATACTTACAAACGCGGTAACACCGTTGGAATTCAGCCGAACAGGCGCGATATCGGCATATGTTTCTTCCCGGCTCAGCAATACATTCACGGCCTTCTGACCGGTTTCCGCTTCGAGTACTAGGGCAGGCAGGCTGCGGTAGGCATCGGGGCCTACCACCAGGTCAACCAGTTTCTCTTCTTCCAGGAAACGCGATTTCAGCCGCTCGGCCATACAGCCCAGTACGCCGATAAGCGTTCCCGGTTTATGTTTTTTTACTGTCTTCAGGTCTTCAAGCCGCTTGCGAACGGTTTGTTCCGCCTTTTCCCGGATCGAGCAGGTATTGATGAGGATCAGGTCGGCTTCCGTAAAATTCCGTGTAGCCGCGAAGCCCT
>JAEYRC010000183.1 GCA_023409675.1 Bacteroidota bacterium | reverse complement strand
CCCGGCAGCATTTTCATCATCCCGATATCTTCCAGGATCTGGTGTGTGGCGCCATCTTCACCTAGTGTTAAACCGGCATGCGACGCACATATTTTTACGTTTTTGCCGGAATAGGCAATAGACTGGCGGATTTGATCATACACCCTGCCGGTAGAAAAGTTAGCGAAGGTGGTGGTAAATGGAATTTTTCCGCCGATGGTTAAACCGGCCGCAACACCCATCATATTCGCTTCAGAGATTCCGCATTGCACAAAGCGCTCCGGAAATTCCTTAATGAACTGGTTCAGCTTCAGGGATCCCGCCAGGTCGGCAGTAAGGGCTACAATATTAGCGTTCGTACGGGCTGCTTCTACAATGCCATCGCCAAAACCACTGCGGGTGTCTTTTTTTCCGGTAACCTGTATATCTTTTAACATGTATATTTTTTGGTGCTGCAAAGTAAATGAAATTTTCTTCCCCGGTGAAGCGGATGAGGCGCTTAATTCAGGTCTGCGGGTTTGCTCTGGAAAAATTTCTCATCAATCTTCAGTTTCTGTTCCCATTTCCATGCCGTAGCCATCATGTCTTCCAGTGAATAGCGGGTTTCCCAGCCAAGGGTATGACGGGCATGTTCGTTATTGGCAAAAATGGCAATAACATCGCCGGGCCGGCGGGGAGCAATGGCATAATTCAGTTCAACGCCACTTACTTTTTCAAAGGCCTTAATGGCTTCCAGTACTGTTACGCCATTTCCGGTGCCCAGGTTGAATACCTCACAACGGTTTATACTCTGTTCACTCAGCAGGTACTGCAGTGATAAAGTATGCGCATGCGCGATATCGGACACATGAATGAAATCGCGGATACAGGACCCGTCGCGGGTGGGGTAATCATTCCCAAATACCTGTAATTGGGGAAGTTTTCCGATAGCCGTTTGGGTGATCGCCGGTACCAGGTTGGCGGGCCTGCCTATAGGAAGTTCTCCGATATGCGTTGAAGGGTGTGCGCCTACCGGGTTGAAATAGCGTAATAAAACACATTTGGTGGGATGTGCCTTCGAAAATTCGTTGATGATCTGCTCTCCCATTTGTTTGGTATAGCCATAGGGGGATTCTGCCGGACGGGGAGGAGTGGCTTCGGTTACGGGAATCTCATCCGGATTTCCGTATACGGTACAGGAAGATGAAAACACAAAGTTGGGGATCTCAAATTCCTGTACACATTTTAGCAGGTTGATCAGTGAAACCAGGTTGTTTTCAAAATACAATAAAGGCTGTTCAACCGATTCACCCACAGCTTTGAAAGCCGCGAAATGGATGATTCCGGCGATATCGGTGTTTTCCTGGAAAATGGCGAAGGTGTCGTCAAAATCACAGAGATCCACCTTATAATTCTTGATTTTTTTTCCGGTGATCTTTTCCACGCCCTCCAGGATCCTTGCCGTAGAGCGGGAATTGTTATCCACCGATACGACCTCAAACCCATTTTCGATCAGGTCAACAAGGGTATGGGAGCCAATATACCCGCATCCTCCGGTTACCAGAATCTTTTTCATGCAATAGCTTTAGTTGATTTATTTTTCTTTTGATACATCCATGAGGTATTGACCATAACCACTTTTTAAAAGGGGTTTGGCCATAGCCAGTAACTGGTCGCGGTTGATGAATCCTTTTTTATAGGCGATCTCTTCTATACAGGCGATCTTAATGCCCTGACGCTGTTCAATAACCTGAACGAACTGGGCTGCCTGCATCAGCGAATCAAAGGTGCCGGTATCCAGCCAGGCGGTTCCACGATCGAGAATGGAAACTTTCAGTTTTCCTTTTTTAAGGTATTCGCGGTTTACATCGGTGATCTCGTATTCGCCACGCGGACTGGGTTTCAACGCTTTGGCAATAGCCACTACTTCATTATCGTAAAAATAGATTCCCGGTACGGCATAATTGCTTTTAGGGTTGGCGGGTTTTTCCTCTATGGAAAGCACCTTGTTTTCCTTATCAAATTCCACTACTCCATAGCGCTCGGGATCGCTGACATGATAGGCATATACGATACCTCCGTCAGGGGTGGTATTGTTCGCAAGTTGCTCGCCCAGACCCGCGCCATAAAAGATATTATCTCCCAGCACCAGGGCTACACTGTCGTTGCCAATAAACTCTTCCCCGATCACAAAAGCCTGCGCCAGGCCATTGGGTTCTGGTTGCTCGGCATAGCTGAATTTCAGTCCCCATTGTGAGCCGTCGTTTAACAGTCGCTTGAATTGGGGAAGATCATAAGGAGTGGAAATAATAAGAATTTCCCGGATTCCGGCCAGCAGCAGGGTTGACAGGGGATAATAGATCATGGGTTTATCATACACCGGCATGATCTGTTTACTGATCGCATAAGTAATCGGGTGAAGTCTCGTGCCCGAGCCTCCGGCAAGAATAATTCCTTTCATAAAATATAGCTGTTAGTCGATCCGAAATTTTTGCCAATGTAAGCAGAAAGCGATGGATCAGCAAATGAACCCTTAAATAAAGAGGCGTACAATGTAATAAATAGCCGCTGCCAGCAGGGCGCTAACGGGAATGGTAAGTATCCAGGCCCACAGCAGGTTGATGGTTACCCCCCAGCGCACGGCCGAGAGGCGTTTGGTTGCGCCCACCCCGATAATGGCTCCGGTGATGGTATGGGTGGTACTGACCGGAATACCCATATGTTCGGTAATAAACAGGGTGGCGGCACCCGCGGTTTCTGCACTTACCCCTTCCAGTGGAGTTACTTTGGTAATGCGGGTTCCCATGGTTTTAACGATTTTCCATCCGCCGCTCATGGTACCAATGGCTATGGCAACAAAACAGGAAATCGGCACCCACGATGGAATATTGCGGATATCATCGAGTGAACCGTGCGCAACCATGGCTGCGGCAATGATTCCCATTACCTTTTGGGCATCGTTACCTCCATGACCCAGACTGAACAGTGCGGAAGAAACCAGTTGCAGCCGACGAAACCAGCTATCGGCCCGATGCGGATTAGCCCGCCGGCATATATTGACGATAAAGACCGTTATCAGCCAGGCCATAAGAAAGCCCAGGAATGGGGCAGCAAAAATGAACAGGAAGGTGGGGATTACCTTAGCATAATTGATAACGGTTTGTCCGCCGTCGCTGAATCCGCCCGCATGGGCAAGGGCTGCGCCCATGAAGCCACCCAGCAGGGTATGCGAAGAACTCGAAGGAATTCCAAACCACCAGGTGAGCAGGTTCCAGGTAATGGCCGCGATCAGGCCCGCGAAGATCACTTCCAGGGTTACAAAATCTTCATTCACTGATCTGGCTATCGTATTTCCGATCTTGAATTCGCCGATCAGGTATTTCGATACAAAGAAGGCAGCAAAGTTGAAGAAGGCTGCCCAGGCAACCGCCTGAAAGGGCGTAAGCACCTTTGTAGATACGATCGTAGCAATTGAATTGGCCGCATCATGAAAACCATTGATATAATCAAAGATCAGGGCCAGGGCTATGATTACGATCAAAAATGTCATGCTAGCGGGTATTTACAGGATAAAAATTCAGGATCAGCAGTCAGCGCAGGGAAAAAATTTTCCGGATCCAGAGCTTGTATAAAGGAATGATAAATAACAACCAGATTTCCCAAAATAACGGGTTTAGGCGTATTTGATGATGATGGATTCGATCACATTCGCGGCGTCTTCGCACTTGTCGGTAACAATTTCCATTACCTGATATATTTCGCGCTTCTTGATCACTTCCTTGGCGTCGGCTTCCGTTTCAAAGAGCCGGTCGATGCTCAGGTCGAAAATATCATCGGCCTGGTTTTCAATACTGTTGACCTTAACCAGCGCTTCCGTAATTTTTCGAACATCCCGCATGTTACGCAGTTCCATAACAGCATTACGGATCTGTTCGCAGGATTGATCGATGAGATCAGCCATTTTCTGAATGCCGGGATCATTGGGATTTACCCGGTAGAAATTGATTTTTTTGGCGGAAGCATAGATATAATCACAGATATCATCGAGTGAAGTGGCCAGGTAGTGAATGTCTTCCCGGTCGAATGGAGTGATAAAGTTTCTTCCGAGTTCGGTGAATATGCGGTGGGTGGAATCGTCGTTCACATGTTCCAGGTCTTCCACCTGTGTTATCAGGGCTGCCCTTTTGTCGAAGTCCGGTTCCTTTACCACTGCCTTAAGCGTCTTCCCCATCTTTGCTACCGTATCGGCGACTTCCTCAAACAGGGTGTAAAATATCCTGTCTTTCGGCATAAAGATCTTCATGAAGGAATTAAAGCCCATAGTGAAATTTTGCGCAAAATTAGCGGTAAAGAAGAAGGATAAGGGCCTGGCAAAAATGGTAATAATTTCTTAACATAGAAAAATTATTTGTTTTCAGTGGGGATGAAAACAGCCTTTCCCGCAGACTAAAACAGCCTTTCCCGCTGATGGCGCAGATTTTCGGCAGATTTGCGCAGATGGAACAGCCTTTCCTGCAGATGGCGCAGATTTTAAGCAGATTTACGCAGATGAACAGCCGTTCCTGCAGATGTCGCTGATTTTGGGCGGATTTGCGCAGATGGAACAGCCGGTTCTGGAGGTTGTATGAACATGTTTCGTTAATCATTCCTTAACACCGGGTTCATAATGCCGTAACATAGCGGTAATACTTTCGCCGAAATTAAGTCAGGTGAAAAATTTTCTTTTCTTCCTAAGTTTCTTTTTTGTAAGCATTATCTCTTTTGCGCAAACCGGTATTGTCAGCGGTAAAATTACAGATGCCCAATCAGGTGAACTGCTTCCCGGGGTTTCCATTTCTGCCGCCAATGGTAGTGGAAAAACCGCGGATATGGATGGTCGTTTCAATGTTAACCTTCCTGAAGGAACATATACGCTGAGGTTCGAATTTGTTGGGTATAAAACCAAAGAGATCACCGGTATAGTGGTTAAGGCAGCAGCGCTTACTGAATTAAACCTTACTATGGAACGGGCGGAAGAAGAAATGGCCGCCGTGGTGGTCACCGCTTCCGCACGAAGGGAATCCATCGCGTCGGTATTGTCTATGCAGAAAAATAATGCGGCTATTTCCGATGGAATATCTATTGAATCTATAAAACGATCTCCCGACAGAAATGTGGGTGAAGTGCTCAAAAGAGTAAGTGGCGCCAGCATCCAGGATGATAAATTCGTGGTGGTGCGCGGGCTCAATGACCGGTACAATATTGCCATGATCAATGGTGCGCTGCTTCCCAGTACAGAGCCCGACCGGCGGGCATTCTCCTTTGATGTTGTTCCCTCATCCCTGATTGACAATATCCTCATTAATAAAACCGCTGCTCCTGATCTTCCCGGTGATTTTTCCGGAGGCATTATTCAGGTGATGACGAAAGATATTCCGTATAAAAATTTCATGAACA
Source organism: Bacteroidota bacterium (assembly GCA_023409675.1). Lineage (GTDB taxonomy): Bacteria > Bacteroidota > Bacteroidia > Chitinophagales > Chitinophagaceae > Flavitalea. The sequence continues at coordinate 1,968 of JAEYRC010000183.1, read as the reverse complement.
TATCCATCGGTACAGGATTTAATTCGATTTCTACCGGTAAACCCTTTCAGGTGGGTATGATCCGAAATACTGATTACCTTGGCTTCGATGATGGTACCAGGGCCTTACCGGCTTCATTCCCATCCACCAAACGATACCTCAGCTATAATGCAGACAGCGATCCGTCGCGCCGACTGGCCGCATCAAGGCTGATGCGAAATAATTATGGAATCCGCTACGCCGGTAATGCGTTGCCCGCAATGAATGCTCAGTTTAACCTGGGTGCAACAAAAGCGCTCAAAAATGGCGGAACCGCCGGAACAGTGCTTTCGCTGGTATACCGCAATTCGCAGTCGTTACAACACAATATTCGCCGCGATTATCAAACGGAAAATGATAATGCCTTAACGCCCCAAAACCTTTTCTTCAATTATGCGGATACGCTGTATAGTTTCAATACCAGTATCGGTGTGATGGCCAATTTTGCGTATAAGAAAGGAAACAGTAAATACTCCTTCCGCAATATCCTTAACCGGACATTCGAAAACTCGAGCCTGCACCGGATGGGAATGAATTACGACAATCGTCAATATGTTGAAAATACCGGTTCGGTACTTATTCAGAAATCATTGATCAGCAGCCAGATTGAAGGGGAACACCTGCTGAGTGAAAAAAATAACCGCTTAAAGTGGAACCTGAATTATACCCTAACGGCACGTGACCAGCCCGATTACCGCGTGCTGCCTTATGCTAAAAATATTGATGATCATTCCGATAAAACGGTGGCTATGAAAGCCATCATGCGCGATACCTACCGGTTCTGGTCCGAATTATATGATAATGCTTTTGGAGCCACCATCAATTATCAGCAACCGATAAGCATTGCTGGTAATTCGGCTACATTCAAAGCAGGATTAGCAACTCAGTATAAACTGCGCGATTTCAGTACCCGCATCTTCCGCTATCAGCCAACACGCGCTGCAGAATTTAATAATCTGTTGTTAGAGCTGCCTGCTAACCGCATCTTTAATGATGGTAATATGTACGAGAGTGGTTTTGTACTGAATGAAATTACCAACAATACCGATCGCTATGATGCAAGTTCACTCCTCAATGCAGGATACGCGATGATCGATGGACGGATTGCCGAAAACCTTAGGATTGTAGCCGGTGCAAGAGTAGAACAATTTGGCTTTGTAGTGAATACGGCTGATTTTTCAGGGCAGAAGATTGACGTCATTCGTGATTATATTGATGTGCTGCCCTCTGTAAATGTTACGTATAACCTTGATCAACAAACGAACCTGCGCTTTTCAGCCTCTAAAACGGTATCGCGCCCCGAATTCAGGGAGGTAGCCAACTTCGCATACTATGATTTTGTGCGCAATGCCCAGTTGAAAGGGAATACCAATCTCGAACGCAGCAGAATAACGAATCTCGACCTGCGTTATGAACGCTATCCAGCTGCCGGCGAAATCATTTCCGCCTCCTTATTTTTCAAGCATTTCAATAGTCCGATTGAACAGGTGGTATTAAACGGATCCACTCCCAGTAACCTGGTCTTATCCTATACCAATCCTGCATCAGCGAATAGCTATGGAGCTGAACTGGAGTTCCGTAAGAAACTCAGTTTCATCAGTGATGCCGGCATTTGGGACGGGTTATCGGTATATTTGAATGCTGCTTATATCCGCTCCTCCGTAGAATTTACTGCCGAAAATAATCCTTATGATGTAAACAGACCAATGCAGGGATTATCACCTTACCTGCTCAATGCCGGTCTTCAGTATACTTCCCCCGACAATAAAGTGTCAATGAGCGCCCTCTTTAACCGGATTGGCCACCGCATTGCAGCCGTTGGCTTTCAGGGTTACCCCGATATATATGAAAACGGCCGATCAGTGATCGATTTTCAGGCCGCCCTGAAAGTACTGAATGGAAAGGGTGAACTTAAACTGAACGTTGCTGATTTGCTCAATCAACGGGCTT